>WBUV01000514.1 GCA_008933525.1 Bacteroidales bacterium
CCGTTCTGGTAACGACTAAAAAAGAACTCCTTATGGAAGATATAAACTGCCAATGCGCCCATAAGCGCAACTATACCGGCAAATACCCCCGATAATCCGCTTAACGATATAAACCGTGTAGAGCGTCCATTATGGAGCGGATTTCCTGTAAGTTTTTTAAATGCTCATTCTGAGTGTCCATAGAAAGACATTTTTAAAGTTCTTTGTGGTACAAAGTTAATACATGAAAGTTTAAATCCAAATGTTTTAACAAAATTTTTAATTTTTGTTAATGATGACGAGTGGCAAGCGAATCGATTGAAAATAGGTAATAATCTATAAATTCTTAACAAACCCGGAGGGTTTGAACATTTATAACAAGAAACATATTTAGAAATTCGACTCCAGCTGGAGTCGAATAATTTCAATTCAAAATGAATTTCTATAAATATTTGATGCCGCTGGCATCATTTACGAGAAACCATGAAATTCCTAACTTTCCTTCTCAAAATAGAGCTTATAGTAGTTCAGATTTTTATCCTTATCGTACCCCTTCTCTACCCTCTCCTGCTTTCCGTGAATGTAGATATGAAAGTATTTATCGAGCTTTATAACGCTTTTGAAGAACTTATTGGCCTGCTTTGTTGCGTCAACTGAAATAGTGAATTCATCGGGAATATTGTACCCTAACTCTGCCTCGTAACTTTTCTTGTACTCACGGAACGCCTCCACAACCTCAGGCTCAGCAATTACTTTAGCCTCAAAATCATCCTGAGTGAAAGTTTCGTTCGATTTAAAAAAATCGCGGGTTTTGGTAAGCATTTCGGCTTGCTCCAATTTGGCAAAGTTATTCTCAGGGCGAATCACATCCTCCACAAAGCCTTTGCAAAGATTGATTGCCGTTTTGGTTTGGTAAAAATCATCGTTACGCATCTTCACACGGAGGAAATCGTCAATCCAGTACTTGGCCTCATCGCGATTGGTATTATCAATGATGCTAAGCTTATACCCAAATTCCTTTTCCGTATTAAAAATAATACAACCCTTATCCAATCTCTTTGGATTGGTTCCAAACTCGCACGATACAGTTAATTTGCTGCTATTCCTATTTATTTTGATGAATTTATCCTTGGTCTCCGACTTAAAAATTCCAATGGCATCGGCCATTTCGCCGTCCACAACACAATCTATCAGGCTAACCACGTATAGTTCACCATCCTTAATGTTTGGATGCGTTGATACGTGTTTCAAATGCTTGGCAATCTCTCTCGATACCTCCACAAAATCTTTATTTCCCTCAAAGAATGAAGAACAGTAGGAAAAAAGTTCGTTCAACTCCAAATTGCTATCGTGTGTAAACGAGTAGAATCCACTGGTTTTGAAATTACTTATAAAGTAATCGCGGAGCAGATTGCTAAGTAACTCGTTCGAAGTGTCGAGTGGTTCGTTGGATAGAGTTAAATCGTCGCTATCGAATGTACCAAAGTAGTGCACTATGGTTTGGTCGAGTTGAGTATTTGCAAAATCGAGCATAATCAGAAATTTTCTCAAAATTATAAAAATTGTTGATAGTTTGTTGCTTGGAGATTTAGTGATGTGGTTATTGAGGTAATAGGTTGTTGAGATATTAGGTTATTTGGTAATGAGTTTTGAATTTGAATTTGTACGTTTTTTCGTTCCATTCTATTAATCAATCCATTGCGACGCAAATATTCTATCTCATTTCAAACAATTGTTATTACTTGCATCGCTCATAAATTCTTATCATCTTAACCCCGAGTTAAAACTCGGGGCTAATGCTTACGCCCCTTTGGGGCTGATGTGAAAGATTTCATATAATAATCGAATATGCATCTTACCCCTCTATACCGTTCAGGTAGAGAGGGGTTGGGGTGAGTTAGTGGAAGAAACAATCGAAAATCAATTAGTCCGTTACGTTTCATACTAATATTCAACCTATTGCGATGCAAAGACTCAATCTCATTTCAAACAAACGGTATTACTTGCATCGCTTTTTTAATACTCACATTTAATCCCCGAGTTGAAACTCGGGGCTATATGCTTGCGCCCCGTTGGGGCTTTATCTTTTAAATTCATCATTCTACATTTTGCATTATAAATTTTACATTTTACTT
>WBUV01000053.1 GCA_008933525.1 Bacteroidales bacterium
TGCCCAAAACCAGGGGCAACCAAAATTCCTTTTAAATCGCCCAATTTCTCAGCAATATTTGAGTTGGTTAAATCCTCCGATTGAATTAACGATAGTTCTACCTTGCACTCATTAGCCGCACCAGCGTGAATAAACGATTCAACAATTGATTTATAAGCATCGGGTAGTTCAACATATTTTCCAACCAATCCAATTTTTACTCTCGATTTTGGATTCTTAAGGATATTTACAAACTTATTCCAATCCTCAAGTTTTGGTTCGCCCTTAGGTTCAAGGTTAAGTTTACGGATAATTGTAGAATCCAAATTTTCCTTCTGCATCAAAAGTGGCACCTCGTAAATTGTTTTAACATCGATTGACTCAACCACAGCTTCAGCCTCCACGTTACAGAACAAGGCAACCTTGCGGCGTAAATCCTGACTCAATGTTTTTTCGGTACGAAGCACCAAGACATCGGGTTGAATTCCGTTTTCCAAAAGCACCTTAACCGAATGCTGAGTTGGTTTGGTTTTTAATTCGCCCGATGCTGAAAGGAAAGGTACCAATGTTAGGTGAATAAATGCGGAGTTACCTGCACCTAACTCCCAGCGTAACTGACGTACAGCCTCAATATACGGTAACGACTCAATGTCACCCACAGTACCCCCAATCTCCGTGATTACCACATCAAGTTTATTCTTTGTTCCAAGAAGTTTTATTCTGCGCTTAATTTCGTCGGTGATATGAGGGATAACCTGAACGGTTTTGCCCAAATAATCGCCGTGACGTTCCTTGCTAATAACTGTTTGGTATATTTTACCAGTTGTTACGTTATTAAGCTGCGATGTTGGAACGTTCAAAAAACGCTCATAGTGCCCAAGGTCTAAGTCTGTTTCGGCTCCATCCTCGGTAACATAGCACTCGCCATGCTCATAAGGATTTAAAGTTCCGGGGTCGACATTGATGTATGGGTCGAGTTTTTGAATGGTAACCGAGTAACCTCTGCTTTGTAAAAGCTTTGCAAGCGATGCAGAAATAATTCCTTTACCAAGCGATGAAGCAACTCCACCTGTTACAAAAACATACTTAGTACTCTGTGGCATGATTTCTATAGTTTTTATTTTGATATCGTTAATACTAAAAAGTTAAAGGTTGAAGTGGAAAGTGGTGGTAAATGAATAAAAGCAAATACACACAAAGCACTAAACACAATCAACCAAAAACTTTAAATATTGTAAACTCTAATCGAGTTGGTCTATAAGTTTAATTTTTTCCTCTAAAAGAACAATTTCCTCTTTGGCCTTTTTAATCTTGCGCTCAACCTCCTGGATCATCGATTCAGCATTTTTGGTGCGAGCAAAGAACCCGATGTTATTCTCCCAAAGTGCAATGTCGTTCTCCAACTGACGAAGACGATTGAAGAGTTTATCGCGTTCGTTCCTCAATTTATTCTCCTGACGTGCATTGCCGTGAGCGCCATCAATTTTAGATTTGAAACGCAATAGGTTACGCTTGCTTTCCTCAATATTCAACTGCTCAAAGTGTTTATTGATAGCCGCTCTATATCGCTTCTGGATATCTTCCTTATGTTTAATTGGTACAAACCCAATTTCCGCCCAACGGCGCTGAAAATCCTTTAAAGCATTAAGATTTGCCTCAACATCCTCTGAAATTACAAAGGCTTCAATATCTGCAATTAAGGCCTCTTTTGCCTTAAGATTATTGTCGTAACTATTGTCTACTTTCGAAAAATGTTGTGATTTTTGATTGAAGAAGTAATCGCAAGCAGCACGGAATCGTTTCCAAAGTTCCTCGGAATGCTTACGTGGAACTGGACCAATCTCTTTCCAGCGTTTCTGTAGGTTGATTAAATCTTCAGTGGTTTTCTTCCATTCATTGCTATCCTTCAACGACTCAGCCTGAATGCAAAGTTCAGTCTTTAGCTGAAGGTTATTTTGCTGTAATTCGCGAGCATCAACGTAGAATTCGCGCTTATGTCCAAAGAATGCATCGCAAGCAGTACGGAAACGCTCGTAAATTTTGTTGTTATCCTTTTTAGGAGCAAAGCCAATGGTTTTCCATACCTTCTGCAGCTCTATCATCTCCTTGGAGCGCTGATTCCAATCCTTGTTGCCCTTGATAACCATTGATGCCAGTTCTTCGGCTTTTTCGCAAAGCAAAGTTTTAGCATCAAGATTTTTCTTCTGTTCGTCGCGTAATCCTTCGAAATGCTCCTGATGTTTCTTGTTGATTTTACCAGTTGCCTCCTTGAAACGCTCCCAAATCTCGTTTTGATTTTCGCGAGGAACGGGTCCTATCTCACGCCATTGCTCATGAAATTTTTGAAGTTTCTTAAAGGCATTTACTACAGATGGCTCCAGGAGTAATTCCTCTGTTTTTTCACAAAGGCTAATCTTTTCCTCAAGGTTTTTCTTAAGGTCCAGATCGCGCAGCTCCTTATTTATTTTGATGAAATCGTAGAAGTTCTGAACATGGTGATGGTAGTTTTCCCACAAGTCGTTTAGGTTTGCCTGTGGAATTGGCCCAATCTCTCTGAATTTTTGTTGAAGTTGGCGGAACTCCTGGAATGTGCGGTTTACATCCTCAGAGTTATTCACCAACTCTTTAATCTGCTCAATGATTTGAAGTTTTTGCTCCAAATTATGCTGTTTTTGCTGCTCAATATCGTGATTGTACTTGGTGCGCTCGTCGCGGTAAATCTTAAGCAGCTCTTTAATTTGAATCTCTGCATTATCTTCAGCCGCTACAAATTGTGCAATATCTCCACCCGCCTCAACAAAAGACTTACGTTGGCGTTCAACATCGGCCTTGTGCTTTCGGTAGAATATGCTCTTAATACTTTCAATCTCAGCCTTTATTTTATAGATAGGCTTTTCGTCGAATAGTTGCTTAAGAGTTTGTACCAACTCTTCTTTCGATAGGTTTGAGAAATCGATGTTTAATTTTTCGCCCTCTTCTTCGTCGATGTTCGATTCATCATCCTCCTCATCGTCGGTCATTGGTTCTTCTTCAAGGTCGATTGGTTGTAAAGTCACATCAATTTCTTCGTCGTCAACGTGCGATGCTTTTGCTTGTTCTGCCAAGCCCTCGCTTTCGGTGGAAGTAGCCCTCGTATCTTCAGCATTGCTGAAGTTCTGATCCATAGGATCATTCAGATCGTTAGTGTTCATAAAATTTAAATTATCAGTAACACAGTAAAATAGCCCAAAAAATTCAACTGAATTTTGCTCACGAAAATAAGCATTATAGAGTAATGCTCAAATTATTTAACGTAAAAGTATTCTGAAAGTG
Organism: Bacteroidales bacterium; assembly: GCA_008933525.1. GTDB lineage: Bacteria > Bacteroidota > Bacteroidia > Bacteroidales > Tenuifilaceae > SB25. The sequence goes on from WBUV01000053.1 coordinate 3,292, forward strand.
TTGAAATTTATATTGATTAAAAGGAAGAAACATGGATTTATGCTGTTGGTTGACGATTTCTCATTTTTAGGAATATTAGGAAGTTAAAAGAATCTAGAGGAAGTTGAAGAAATTTCGAAGAAGTTAGATTTTGAAGAAAGAAGTTACTGCGATTTAAGGGATATAGGTAAAAAAAACGTGAGCCAAAACTCGACTCACGTTCAAACCAAACCTTAACCTAATCAAAAACTATTGCAAAATGTTTGTTTACAGAATAAGCCTGATTGACTGTACTCCATTGCTCAATACATCCAACACTCCTACTGTGTTAGCTAATGCTAATTGACCTTGGCTGTTGGGGCTTAGCCTCTTCCTTTTTGTATAGAGTAATGGTTAAAATTCCGTTCTCGTAACGAGCATCTATCTTGTTAATATCGATTGTTTTACCAACTACAAAACTTCTCTCAAATGAGCCGCTATAGAACTCGCAACGAGTAAAGTTTTCGCCTTCGACCTTGTTTTGCTCTTTCTCGACCGAAATCTTTAGAACTTCGTTCTCGATATTTACCTTGAAATCATCCTTTGAATAACCAGGTGCAGCAACCTCAATGCGATAGCGCTCTGGTTCTTCAATAATATTTACTGCAGGATAATTTCTGTTCACTTCATTCATATTGTTCGAAGTTCTGAAGAAGTTGTTCAAATCAAATCCGTTGTACCTCCTAGAGGTTAACATTTCAGGATTATAGAAACGTACTAGTGTCATAGCTTTTTATTTTTATTGATTAATAATTTCGTTGTTTTAACTTTTCTGATCGAATTTTATACCAAACCACAAAATAAGCCATTATGACATAGCTAGAGAGCTGTGTGAGACAAAATGACATGGAATAGTTTATGGGAAGAATTTTAAACAACTATTTATCAGATAGATAAAGGCATGACACATTCTGTTAACTTCCTGCTTCCATCTTCCATCTTCAAACTTCCCACTTTTTAAACTACCTTTGCACCAGAATAAATAACCAAGAATGAGAATTGATATTATCACCGTACTGCCAGAATTGCTTGAGAGTCCGCTAGGGCATTCCATCATAAATCGTGCGCAGAAAAAGGAACTTGTGGAAATTAAACTCCACCATTTACGCGATTTTACACACAACAAGCACCGCACAGTTGACGATTATGCTTTTGGCCCCGATGCAGGAATGGTTTTAAAGGTTGAGCCTATTTTTGAGGCCATTGAGAAACTAAAATCGGAACGCGAGTACGATGAGATTATATACACTTCGCCCGATGGCGAGCCCATGACCCAAAAACTGGCCAATCATCTTAGTACTAAAAAGAATATACTCATACTCTGCGGCCATTATAAAGGAGTAGACCATAGGGTTCGCGAACATCTCGTTACCCGTGAAATTTCAATAGGTGACTACGTCCTCTCTGGAGGAGAACTTGCTGCCGCAATTATTGTAGATAGCGTTGTACGTTTAGTTCCAGGAGTTCTTTCCGACGAAACATCAGCTTTAACTGATTCTTTTCAAGATGGATTGCTTGCACCGCCAGTTTACACCCGTCCAGCCGAGTTCAATGGATGGAAAGTTCCGGAAATACTTCTCTCAGGGAATTTCAAAGAAATTGAGAAATGGCAAATGGAGCAGGCCGTTGAACGTACTAAAAAATTAAGGCCGGGATTATTGGAAGAGTAGTTTTGTAGATATTTTAATTTCGACTAGGATAATTCACTAGTTTATTCCATAGCCATATTCCTCATTAATACAGTCGATTCCTTGAATATCGATTTGCTCAAATTGACTTGAATCTATATTCACTCTCCATGCTCGCTGCATATTTTTAAAAATGTACGCATTAGGATCGTCGATATTGTAAATGGCAAATATAGTAGGATCAATTTCGCCATTCATTCTGCACGATCCAAAATTAATGGCTTGATTGCTTTCAATGCCTTCTATCTCTATAATGTTTAATAGTTGAAAAATTGGTCTACCTTCAACATGTCTTACCGTTTTTTCTAGGGCGACAATAATTAAGTTTTCTTTTTGATACATTGCTAAGCTGTATTCCTTCTGTTCTGGTAAGTCTAAAACAATTCCAAATTTTTCCTCAAAATCTTTAAAGAATTCAAACTCTTTTAAGGTTTTATACTCCTTACCTATATAATCATTAGGTTTTGGTAAGTTGGAATTGCAATTCGCAATAAATAACGTAATTGTTAGAACTTCTAGGAATATTATTGGTTTCATAATTATAGATTATATATACAAACCAAAAGCAATTACAAATATATTGTAAACGAAGGTCAAAAAGGCAAGTGTTACTACAAAGATTGAATATATGCAGCAGGCGAATCTAACACATGAATTCGATCTGTTGCATTTTCTTTGATTGTCGTATTATCGAGTAAAACATCAACTACTTCGTTAGTGATATTGGCAGGAACGCTAATTGCGCTTCGAATTAACGATAAAGGTACATCTGATTCCTTTTCATTAAGTTGAGGGACAATTCTGGAAGTTACCGCTCCGGTTGCTCCAACTTGCAAGCAGGCTTCCCTTAATACGTCAATTCTTTCTTCGTCCGATACTATCGAAATTTCGCAGTTATCCTGGGGAAGTATTGAACTGTTGACTTTATTTTCTTCAATTTCAGCATCCAATCGTTTTCTCCAGTTTGTTCCGGCCTTAAGTTGGTCTATGGCAGCAATAATTTGCTCTATACTAGCGGCGTATTTTTGTTTACCAATTCTTAGTCGGGTATCAATAAATCCAAAGGAAACAGGTGTATGGTATATAAAGCCACGGCCAGGTTTATCTAGTCGTCCTTGTTCAATAAGTAGTCGGATTATACTGTTGGAATCCTGCTCGGGCATAATTAAATGTACGATTTCTTTTTCGGGTGGAATAGTAATTCTTATCAATCCTAACTGATCGCGTATGTCGTTTCCTGTACCCGAGGTGATTAATGGAACGCAAACTCCCAGTTCAAGAGCAATTTTTGCCAACATTTCGCCACTCCCAGGGTTGGATAAAACACATATTACGTAGGCTAGGTTGTTTAAAATTGTAAGATCGTGTGTTCCCATATCTAAGTTTACCATTGCGCCTAAATTTGGCGCAGGTGGTTCTTTGCTAAACTCCATTAAATCTTGTGAAAAAATTGTACCACGACCGGGTATGTATAGTTCTGCATACTCAATTAGTGCTTCAATAACAGAGTATGAGCTTTCGCGAGGAACTGTAAATCTAAATATTACGACGGGCGAACTTTGTAGTTGCTTAATATCGCCGGGTAACCCTAAGGAACGTGGTTTTATGAATTCGCGAACAGTTCTGCCACTTTCGGTGTATGCTGTTATTCCTATTTTTTGTAAGAAATAGGTAACCTTATCGCTTAATAATTGGTTGATAATGCATGTTATTCTGCTTACTCTATGAGGAGTATAAATGCCTTTCGCCATTTGTGTTCTCCATACTGTTCTTGAGGGAGAGAACACTTTCTCTTTGGTTGTATTTTCGCTACTCATTTGCATCATCCTTTAAGTTGTTCGAAATTGATTTACGTTGCTTAGCCCTAGCAATCAAACCGAATAGTAATACGGTGATAATTGGGAAAGCAGAGGCCAGTGCAAGTACCCCGAATCCATCCGATATGCTTAGCACACCACCAATGCTCAATCCCATGGCAAGAACTAGAGGTACGGTAACTGGCCCGGTTGTTACTCCACCGCTGTCCCATGCAATTGCGGTAAACTCCTCTTCGCTAAGTATTGTAAGCGGAATAAGTAGTATGTACGATGGAACAATCAACCATATTAGAGGTAAATCGAAAAGTATTCTGCTGAAACCGAGCACAATTCCAATTCCTACGCCAATAGAAACCACTTGTACTATTTGTGCTCGTTTAATGGCTCCAACAGTTAGCCCTTCAACGGTTATTCCTAGTGCATTTAAGGCAGGTTCAGCCATTGTAGCGCCATAGCCCATTCCAAAAGCAAACACTAACACTAAAATTAATCCAAGAACGGTTAGTTTGCTTTTAAATAGTGGTGGTTGTGTAATAATATGTTCGTAGCGGTTATTGGCTTTGTCTAATCTATCTGCTTTGAATTCGATAGGTTTTGGTTTTCCTTCTTCAAGTATATTGAAAAAACTTTTTTGTGTACCATCGGTGGCAATTCCTTTATAGACCAAGGATGTGTCAAAGTTGTTAATTACAACCCTATCGACAAATTTTTCCTCTTTTGCAAAAGCTCTTGGCAATTGAGCTCCAACTTCGCCTCCCAGCGATGCCAGTCCAAGTTTTATTCCTGAGGTTAAAAGCGTCATTCCTATAAGAGTGAAAACGATACCGAGCACTATCTCATCTTTGTACTTAAGTTTTTCCCTAAGTAGAATAAGCACAAGTACTAGAAGGATTGATAGTGGAATTACTGCTCTTATTCCAGAAATTGTTTCAACTTTCAGTGTTTCCTTAAACGAGGAGGCTGCTATTGGTGCAGGTGTGTCGGATAAATTTACATCTGAGAGTAGATTTCGTTCATTATCTGATGCTTTCTGAACTAACCAAGTTGAAAGGCTTAAGCCTCCAAGAATAGATTTGTTATTTTCAGGATTATTCGCCAATGATTTTATTGCCGATTCATACTCTTCAATTGAACCGTAAAAAGCTTTTCGGGCATTCTCTGACCCAAGCGTGTAGGCGTGTGTTTGCAATTTCTCAACATCGCCAAATACATGTTTTGCTTGCTCTCTGTTTGCAGTTGAAAAGAACTCTGTTTCAGATGTGGGATTTGGGGCTTTAATGTTCAGCGTAAAACCTAAAATTAAAACTGCAAGAACAGGAAACGCTGAAGCCAAAAGAATTATTCCAAATCCGCCACTAGAGCCTTTCCCCTGGCTCGATGCTCGTGATACGCCAATACCCAATGCTAAAACCAATGGTACAGTTACTGCTCCAGTAGTTACAGCTCCACAATCCCAGGCTAATCCAATAATCTTTGTTAGGTTATCGTTAAGTGATGCAATAATAGATAGTATGAGGATTAAAGGAATGATTGTGAATATCAATATCTTTATCGAGAAGTTATAGTAAAACTTAAACATTCCTAAAGCTACAGCAACTCCAACTCCAATACCAACGGAAAGAACAAGCCATTCGGCATACCTGTTTAGTAGCATGAAAAGTAAAGGTGAATCCCAGGCAGTTACAGTTGCACCTGCTGTTTTTAATGCGCTAATGGCGGGTTCGGCAAGTGTCGCACCAAATCCAAGTATTAACCCAAAACCTGCAATTATTGAAATTCCTACTTTAGTGGGTAGTTTTACACCAACTCTTTCGCCTAGAGGCATTAATCCCAGAATTAATCCTTCGAGGAAAAATGCAAGCCCGAAAACTACTAGAGCTATTCCTCCTGCCGTACCTAATGCATTTGCAAGCGGAACGCCTAGAATTAAAGTTTGAAATACAACAAGGTAAATTATAATAAATGCTACAGATTTTATTTGTTCAAGAATACGCACTCTGGCATAAGCCAGAAGCATATTTATTGCGTCTAAGAACGGTACGCTTTTTCGCTTTATCATAATGCAGTATTTATAGAATTGGTCTATAAATATACAACTTTATAATTATTTGCCAAAGATTGAACAGGTTACATGGCTCACATTAGGTGGGTTTTTATTTTCCACAAATCTGGCTATACGGGCAAACCTTGCAATTTTCCGTTTTGTCGGTTTGGGTGAAATCAACCTCGGGGTTGAATATTTCGCTAACCAAACTATTGAGCAACTCCTTGAATGGCTGGGCGAAGTTCTCGTACGATTGAACCTCTTCCTTTGTCCCCCTTTTATCGGATGTTTGGTAAAGTACCGGGGTGTAATCCCTGGAGCTATTCCTCACAAACCAAAGGTTTGGGGTAATTTGGCTTGGTCGGAATTTGCTTATCTTCCCAAATATCTCCGCGTAGGTGAAAATTTGAAAAACACCATCCAGCTCCTTGCTCTGCAAAAGGTCGGCTATGCTCTTGAACCTATCCTTCTTAATATCGTACTTGCCCGTTTTAAAGTCTACAATGCGGAACTGGCTATCTACTTGCTCAATTCTATCGATACGTCCACCAATTCGAACTTTAGTATCCTTGCCCTGAACAGTAATGGGAACATCGATAATAACCTCCTGCTCGGTGCTAAAAATTGAGTATGGTACTCTGTTTGTGTCCACTGCAAGCATCTGGAATATCATCCACTTAATACGTTCCAGAATTAGTGCGTTACGGCCAATCAGTATATCGTCAATTTTGTTGATATCAAGTTTATAGTTTTCAGCAAATGCAATGCGTACAGCGTTGTTTATTAAATCGATGTTACTGCTTAGTTCCTCCAGCTTTTCCTTGGTAACACTGCTGGCTATATCCTTATAAATTAGCTCGACAGCGCGGTGAAGAATTGTTCCAACGCCACGTTCATCCATTGCTTCCTCCATCTCCTCGGGTTCCTCTATATTGGCTATTTTGCTGAAGAAGAAACGTAGCGAGCAGTTCTTATAGCTCGATAGAGCAGTGGGCGAGAGGTATTTCCCTTCCTTTTCGGTAGCAACGTACTTGCCTAGGATTGATAGGATTTTATCGGTTTTCTTTACTGCTATTGTAGGTTCTGGTGTTAATCCCAAATCGAACTTTACCCGGATTCTATCAATATTTAGCCCCGATTCCATTATTAGCTGAAGGATGTAGCGGCTCATTTCGCCTGAACGTGTGCCTTCGGCCTTATCGGTGTAAACTAGGTAGATATTGTTGGCGCGCTGTATTAGCCGGTAGAAGTAATAGGCGTAAATGGCATTTTGATGCCTATAATCGGGCAATCCGTAAGCAAAGCGAAGACTGGGTGTGATAAACGATGGCTTATGGGTAACTCCGGGCAGAGCGCTATCGTTCATCGATAGAATTACAACGTTCTCGAAATCGAGGGTACGGGTTTCGAGGAATCCCATTAGCTGAACACCGGCAAGCGGCTCGCCCGAGAACGATACGCGCTGCTCGGCCATTGCCTTACGGAAAAGCGCTCGGTAAATTTTCGGGTTGATATCTCCCTCAAATTCAGGTAAAACATCGCCCAACCTGTTCAGCGCTTTAAATACCGTGAAAAGGAATTCTAGTTCAAGCCTGATGTTTCCGATTAGCTCATTGCTACTTTGCTTTAAACCATTGGAAATATCCTTTACAAGCGCCGCTAGGTAACTATTTAGGTTGATACCGCTTTTTTCGATGGTGAATATCTTTGTAAAGATATGATTGATGCTTAGGGTTGCAGATTCGATATTGATTAGTTTCCTCTCTACTATTATGTTCAGTAGTTTAGTAGAGTCGTCGCTAGCTATTTGCTTAATATAAGGATGCGTTAGTATATTCTGAACATCGCGGTAGTAGAACTTTGAGTCGTTGCCGCTTTGGCGGGCGTTGGCCTGTAGGCCGATAAGGTTATCAGTAAGGCTGTAGGCGGCAGTGTCCCTAATGGGGTAACCCATAGTGATGTTTACTTCATCAAGTTCATCGGGAAGAGCCGATAGAACAGGCAGTAGCAGTTGTTCTTCGGGCAGAACCAAGGCCGTGTTGATGTCAACTTTATCGGTGCTGGTTTTTAAATTTGACAGGATATCGGGGATTAACTTTGCCTGTGCCACATTGGATGGCGATGCGACAAGTTTAATGTTTTTACTTGTACTGAAATTGCTAAAATGTTCGTGGCTAAGGCTATTGGGAAACTCCTTCAGGTTGTCGGCCATAAACATTGCGGCCTCGTTTCTGCTGTTGTCGCCCTGCATATAGTACTTGTCGTAATCCCAGTAGAACAGAGCGTTTTCGAAACGTTTTAGGTGATGAAAAAGAACTCTCTCGCAACTATTCAGGGCGTTGAAACCAACCAGCGCATACTTGCCAGTCAACATCGGTTGTTTTGCACTCTTCAACTTTTCGGCGGCCACCCTGTAGGCCAAACCTTCGTAAGCAATTCCTTTTGTAATAAGGGCTGATGTGAATTGATTGTAGATTCCACCCAGTTTCTCCCAGATATCGGAGTAGCGCGAACGGATATGCGAGTCGGCGGTATCGTTCAGCAGATTCAAAAAGTCCTGCAGGGCTTTAAGGTGTTCCTCGTCAAATTCATCGAACTTCTTGTCAATCTCCTTTAAATCCTTAACGTTGGCGAATATTTTCGACGAATCCACAAGGTATTTATCCACCTGGTCGAAGTCCGAAATCATTACGTTTCCCCAAAAGAAAAAATCGTCGAACGATTCCTGGCTGCCCGTGGCTATTTGGTACTGCTTGTAAAGTTGATGGTTAAGCAAAAGCGGGTCAGTAGGTTTTAGCTCCGCTATAGCAAACATCAAGTCGTTGATAGTGGTAACCTTGGGTTGCCAAATAGGCTTGCTCAACCCGGTTGCAAGGTACTTGGTGAAGAACAGTGATGCGCGTCGGTTCGGGAAAACTAGGTTAACCTCGGCGATATCATCTCCGAAAACTCTATATAAATCCTTGGCAACTAGGCTGAGAAATGGTTCCATTATCTGAAATTTACTGGAAAGGTAGTGGTTTTTGGTTGTTTGTCCAAAAGAGGATGGGGGTTAGTTGTTTGTAAAGAATGATGGCGGTTGTTTATTGGGCTTGTCATACCATGCT
>WBUV01000054.1 GCA_008933525.1 Bacteroidales bacterium
CAGAAACTTTTCGCTTAACTTTTATTTCGGCAGGGGTAACACCCTCATTAACGCCGTTTATAACAACCTTCGCACCAACTGGCTCAGTGTGAAAATATATTTTCTCACTAGTTCCAGTTAAAAGAGTTGCACAACTTGAACTTAATACTGCAATAGCTAAAAGAATTAAAAAGAATTTTGTTTTCATATTTTATTTTTTACAAAAATTATTTAAAATGTCAATGGCATCCTCAAACTTCAACTTTCTGTTATACTTGATTTCCCTCATCAACCTATCACAACTTGAAAAGTACTTTGGAAGCATTTCCTTAAAGTCATAATCTTTCAACAATTCAATAGGTTCATTATTTGTATCGTAAAAATAGTAGTCTATTCGAGTTTCATCCATTATATATTTTCCTTGAGTAGTGGTTACAGCATACATATGGGCGAAAAGTTTTGCATTCTCGTTTTCATAAACTAGGTGAAGTAAGTCTATCGGATTTTTCTTCCAAGCCTTTGATTTAAGTTTAACAGGGATGAATAGTTTTCCTTCAAACATTACCTGCTTGGTGTTATTAAAATCAAAGTGTTCTTTACTTATAGATTTCTCTTTGAAGGCAAAATTGGTGGATTTATGATTCATCGGACCTGCCATCATTAAGTTTATCCTCAACTTGCCCTTTAAAGTGTCGCCGTTGTGGGTAATTAGGTAATCAGCAGGTTGCGAAAAAATAAAATTTGAAAACCATAAAAAGATAGAAAGAAAAAGAATTTTTTTCATTGTTCTGAAAGTTATGAATTAGACAAAATTGATTTAACCATTTCAGAAATTGCTTTACCATCAGCCTTACCAGCCAATGCTTTTGAAGCAACACCCATTACCTTTCCCATATCCGATGGTGCTTTTGCGCCAACCTGCTCAATTATTTTTACTAGCTCGGCTTTTAGTTCATCAGCACTAAGCATTTTGGGCAAGTATTCCTCAATAAATGCAGCTTCTTCCAATTCCTTATCGGCCAATTCCTGACGACCAGCCTGAATAAACTGTTCGGCGGCATCCTTGCGTTGCTTGTACTGCTTTTGTAGTATTTTCATTTCAACATCGGTTGATAATGAATCCTTGTGCTCGCCATCAGTTTTTGCAAGCAGAATGGCACTTTTAATCGCACGTAGTGCTTCAAGTTTCACTTTTTCTTTGGCCATCATGGCGGCCTTAATATCCTGGTTGATTCTTTCTTCTAGTGACATATTTATAGTTGTTTTATAATTTATGCAAAATTAAGGTTAGTTTTCAACAATTCAACAATGCCAACATAATCCCTTAATATAAAAATAATATTGTTAAAATTTATACGATATTAAGATAAATTTTTAATAAAAAAATATTTAAGTTTGATTTAAAATCAAAAAAACACTTCAATGAAAGGGAAAATTGCTGTCTTAACATTTTTACTTGTTTTAATTAACATATCCGCAAATGCACAAGATGCCATAAAGCTAAAATACGGTAAGGTATCTGTTGAGGAGTTGGAAATGAAAACCTATGAAAAAGATACCTCAGCAGAGGCAGTCTTACTATATCAGTATGCAGCATTCGATCCATATTCATTTAAAACTATAGAACATTACAGGTATAAAATTCTTAAAAAGACAGGCACAGGCATTGGCAGTCTTGTTTTTTTTGGAAGATTGAAAGGTTCAATCAAAGCATGTAGTTATAATTTAGAGGATGGAAAGATAATTAGTACAAAACTTGATAAAGAATCTGTTTTTGAAGAGCAAGTTGTCGGTAAAATATTCCGAACAAGGATTGCAATGCCAAACATAAAAGAAGGATCAGTTTTTGAAGTTTATATTTATAGAGATGGAATACCTAATTCTATAGAGATTCAAAGAGAAATTCCAGTTGTTTACTCCGAAGTGTATTTTCCACAAAACCCAAAAATCAACATTAATATTACCCACATTGGCATACTTGGATATACTTTTCAGCGCGATGATCATTGGATTGCTAAAGACATCCCAGCTTTTAAGGCAGAACCACATATCACATCTGACTACGACTATAGGATGAGAATTGAACTTGAGATTACATATTTCAATTTTTCAAACGATCGGTATATGATAATTGGCGATTTTGCAGACTCTTGGAAATCTGTTTCAAAAAACTTTTCAGAAAGCGATTTCTTTTACGACAAAAAAGGTTCAAGCCTTAGTTTGCTTTTCCTAAATCCAATTGTTGATAGCCTTAAGAAAACATATTCTAACGAAGATGATTTGGCAAGAAATGCCTACGATTTTGTAAAAAGCATCAAATGGAATGGATACGAAAGTTGTTATGCTTCCCAAGATCTAAAAAAAACATTTCAACTAAAAAAAGGAAATTCTGCCGATATCAATTTTGTATTAATTGCTTTACTTCAAAAGTTAGGTTTTAAAAGTTATCCAGTATTATTCAGCACCCGAGATAACGGTTCAATATCAAAGTTTGCTCCTACACTAAACAAATTCAACCATGCAATAGCAGCGCTAGAGCTACAAAACAAAACACTATATCTGGATGCATCTGAAGAGTTTCTTCCATTCGGAATTACACCACAAAAACTAACAGGCTGTAATGGACATCCAGTTAAAGAGGGTAAGGGAGAATGCTCCGTTATAATAAAACCCGAAAAGAAACAAAAACTGGAATCGCAAACAAAGTTTGTTGTAGATCCATCCGGAACAATTGAAGGCGTAATTACCAATAAAAGATTTGATTACTCTGCTATAAATTTTAAAAACAAAATCAAAGCATCCCCTAACCAAGATGAGTTCGTTCGAAATCTAGAAACTGAAAACTCTGGCTGGATAATTGACAATTACACTTTTAGTAACTTTGATAATCCTTACAAAGAGTTTATTGATCAGTACAACGTAAGTCTATCCAACATCGCAGGAGGAAACGATTTATTGATTATTAATCCTTTTGTCTTATCTGCCACAAAACAACATCCGTTTCAATTAGAAAAACGAAAAATGCCTATAAATTTTACAGAACAAACAGACTTCTCGTATAATATAACCATAGAATTGCCTGAAAATTTCAAAGTATATGAATTACCAAAAAACACTAGTTTAACAAATAAAGATAAATCTATAGATTACAGCTATACGGCTCAAAATAATGGAAATTCAATTTCGATATCGGCTATTTTTAAAATTAATAAGTTAAAGTTCGAAACCTTTGAATACATAGAACTTAGAAAGTTGTTTGAGCAAATATATCAAAAACAAAGTGAAAGTGTTGTTCTAAGGAAAATATAACAAGAGAATAATAACCCATTTAAGAATTCATTAAATAACTACTAACTCAATAACAGGTATAAAGGTGAAAAAATACATATTGGCACTTATAATTCTTACTCTAACCTTTTTAGAAAAGACCAAAGCTGAAAACAACAAATTTGCTTTTAGTTTAATTCCGGAAACGATCCTTGCGAAGGCTAATGCAGTCATAAGAGAAAACAATGTTAGCGTGAACGTTTTTGCTTCGGGCAATGCTGAATGCACTTATAATTTAGCCATAACAATAATTGATGAAGCAGGGGAAAAGTATGGATATTTTGTTGAGCCTTATGATAAGTTTAGTTCGATCTCAGACATTAAGGCCGAAATATTGGATAAAGAAGGTAAAAGAATTAGAAAAATAAAAAGCGATGAAATTTTTGACTTTAGCGCTATAACTAGTTTTTCGATCTACGATGATAATAGGGTTAAAGTAATCAATCCTAAGGTTGGGAATTACCCATACACAGTAGTATATGAATTCAAAAAGAAAATAAAAAATTCTTTCATATACCCAGGATGGAATTTATATCGGGGGTTCAATATCGCCGTTCAAAATTCATCTTACAAATTGACACTCGAGCCGGCTGCAAAAGTTAAATTCAAACAAAACAACAAACTCATAGTTACGCCAAAAACTTCAGATATAAATGGAGTAAAAACATTCCTATGGGAAATAAATAATCTACCTGCAATTGAGAAAGAACCCCTTTCGTTAGGTATTCAGGAACTTTCACCAACATTAATGGTTGCCCCAGAGAATTTTAATATGGATGGGTATGAAGGCTCTAACTTATCTTGGATTTCCCTTGGAAATTGGATATATACTTTAGGCAAAAACAAGTCAAACCTACCTGATGTCACAAAAGATTATATTCGAAAAATTACTGCCGACGCAAAATCTGATTACGAAAAGGCCAAAATACTATACGAATATCTTCAAAACAAAGTACGGTATGTAAGCATTCAACTAGGAATTGGGGGATTTCAGCCTTTCCCAGCTGAAACTGTTGATAGACTATCGTATGGCGATTGCAAAGCTCTTACAAATTATATGAAAAGTTTATTGGAGGTTGTGGGGATTAATTCATATTACTGCGTGGTAAAGGCCGGTGATGATGCAACCCCAATAGATAAAGACTTTGTTTGCAGCCAATTTAACCATGTTTTCCTGATGCTTCCGTTGAACTCCGATACGCTTTACTTAGAGTGTACCAGTCAGCAGGTTCCCTTTGGATATAACGGTACGTTTACCGATGACAGAGATATTCTAGTTATTGATAGTTTAGGCAGCTATATAAAAAGAACAAATGTTTACAATAAGGACAAAAATAAAATTGTTAATAATTTCGTTTTTAACATCTCTTCCGATTTAAAAAGTGAAGTATTCCAAACTAGCAAATATATTGGTGTTGCCTCCGAAGACTTTAGGTATATAAAAGAACTTAAGCCAGAAAAGCAACGAGAAATATTTCTAAAAAGAGTGGGGTTGAGAAACGTTAAAATTTCGAACATTAATTATATTGAAAGCAGAGATATAATTCCAGTTATAACTGAAAAAGTTCAATTCTCAGTACCTCAAATTGCCCAAGTCTCAAATAAATCGGTACTAATTCCAATCAATCAAGTTACAAATAATGAAGAATTACCAAGGTTAAGCGAAAGAAAATCTCAAATCTACATCCCTAGGAGTCAAATGCAAATTGATACAATAAAATATAATTTCCCTCAAAATATAATCGTGGATAGAATACCCAACTCCAATAATTTCTCAACTGAGTTTGGAGCATATTCCCTTGAATTCGTTCATGAAAAACAAAGCAACGCTATCGTTATAATCAGAACTGTTGAGTGGAATAAAGGGATGTATTCTCCAGAGAAATATCAAGACTTACTTAAACATTACCGAAAAATTAAAGAATTGGATAGACAAATTATGATGTTAAGTCTTAATTAATAACGACTTAAAATACTTATAAAATATATAACAGTCATGATCCTTCAATTATTAAATTCAAATTTGTGTTCTGTCTGATTTTTAAGTTAAGCATCATTTCGTGATGATTTCCGAAAACTATATCATAACTAACACATGATCTTTAAACTAACATGTTCAATACAGATGGAAAAAATTAAACCTCGGAGCTTTGTCAAATATCTGCTCCTAATTACACTTAGCGCATTGGTTATTGGCCAAACTGCGTGTAAAAAGAAAAAGGAGATTATAGCTGAAGTTGACCCATCGTTTGGGGAGTACATCACGGCTTACACCTCGGGATTAATCCCAGCAAATTCCTACATCACATTTAAACTTGCACAACCTGTGGCATCGTTCACAGCCGCAGGCAATGAGGTTAAGGAGGATTTGTTCAATTTTTCACCATCTATTGACGGCAAGGCCTACTGGGTTGATACCCAAACCGTTGAGTTTCGTCCTGAAAAACCAATGAAATCGAGCGAAATTTACACTTCATCATTTGCGCTAGGTAAGCTATTCGAGGTACGTGAATCGCGTTTCAAAAAGTTCGATTTCAGTTTCCGTATCATACCTCAATCAATTTCAATTGAATTTGAAGGACTTTACGTCGAAAGCACTGAAAATCCAAATATCTATAGCCTTGAGGGGTTGGTTCAAACAGCCGATGCTGCCGATATCGACAACCTTAAGAAATGCATTGAGGCAAACTACAACAATAAATCTGCAGAGATTGTGCTTGACCCCGCAGAAGCAGCCAACACTTATCGTCTACATATTAAGGGCATAGAACGTACCAGGAATAAAGGATTAGTTGAGGTGAAGTGGGATGCATCGGAGATTGATGGAAACTCAAAGGGTGAAGACTCATTCGACGTTCCTGAACTTGGCAGTTTTGTGGTTATTAGTTCCAAGGTAACACAGTCGCCACAGCAATCGGTACTGATTGTTTTCTCCGACTTATTAAACAGCAACCAAGACTTCGCGGGTTTAGTAGAGATTGATGGATTTTCAGATTTAAAATTCGAAGTAAAAAAGAATATGCTTCGTGTTTATTTGCCCGAGGCAATACAGGATATTCGCACCCTTAAAGTAAATAGAGGTGTTCAGAATGCCATTGGCGATAAACTGAAGGAGGAATACTCGCAAACATTCGCTTTTGAGGATGTAAAACCCGGAATCCGTTCGCTTGGACGAGGAACAATTCTGCCAACCACTCAGGGTTTAGTTTATCCGTTCGAAGCAGTTAACTTAAAAGCTGTAACCGTTGAGATTATCAAAATTTATGAGAATAACGTTCCATACTATCTTCAGGTTAACACACTTGGAGGAACCTATGAGTTAAAGCGTGTAGGGTATCCTGTTTTCAAGAAGGTTATCAATCTAAATCAACTTGGTGTAATTACTCCAAATAAATGGACTCGCTACACACTCGATTTAAGCCAACTTTTCAATGCCGACCCTGGTGCAATATACCAAATCAGCATTAACTTCAACAAAAAACAATTACTGAAACCTTGCGGAGGGGAGGATGCTGATAACAACACCTCGTCAACAATGGAATTTGAAGAAAAAATAAATACAACCGATTTCGAAGGGCCAGGTTACTACTCCGATTATGACTATGATTATTACTACGATTACGACGATGATTACAACTGGCGCGAAAGGGATAACCCCTGCAACTCAGCTTACTACTCGCAATCAAGAATGATTAAGCAAATTGTTATCTCGTCGGACTTAGGTGTTATAGCTAAGCTTGGGAACAACGGCGGAATGGTTGTGGCTGTATCGGACTTGCCAACGGCAAAGGCAAAATCGGGTGTAAATGTTCGTGTATCGGATTACCAGAACCAAACCATTGTTGAAGGAACTACCAATGGCGACGGCTTGGTGGAACTTAAAACAACCCGTGCGCCATTCTTAGTTACCGTTACCGATGGTAAAATGAAGGGTTACCTAAGGGTTGATAATGGCACATCGAACTCTCTTAGCAACTTCGATGTTGGTGGCTCTGAGGTTCAGCGTGGATTGAAAGGTATGATTTACGGCGAACGAGGCGTTTGGCGTCCAGGCGATTCGCTACATATTGCATTCATCCTAGAGGATAAGGGCAAAACGCTACCAATGAATCATCCAATTATTTTCGAACTACGCGACCCCAAAGGATTGCTTGTGAAGAAGGCCGTTCAATCCAACAACGAGGTTGGCATATTCTACTTCCCAACAGCCACTGATGCGCAAGCACCAACTGGACCATGGAAGGCAACTGTAAAAGTGGGTGGTGCAGTTTTCAACAAAACCCTAAAAGTTGAGACAATCAAGCCAAATCGTTTAAAAATTAATTTTGATTTGGATAAAATTCCTTCGTCAGGAAATATCAGCGCATCGCTTAACTCAAAATGGTTACACGGTGCAACAGCAGGTAACTTAAAGGCTATTTACGAGGTTACTACTAGTAAGACTAAGCCTCATTCCCAAATCACACAAACTACACGTTCGACGATCCTGGAATTGAGTTCACCCAACAAACCAGCACGCTTTGGGAAGGTCAACTCGATGCCGATGGAAACGCTAAGGTTTATGGAGCAATCAGCAAACCCGAAAAAGCCCCTGCAGCAATCAATGTGGTGTTCAAGGGTAGAGTTTTTGAGCAAGGTGGTGATTTCAGTATCGACCTATTCTCAAAAACTTTCAATCCTTTCAACGAAAATGTAGGCTTCATTTTACCTCAACCAAGTCCTGGAAGAAGTTGGTTGGAAACCGACCGCGACCAAGAGGTGAGCGTGGTAACAGTTAACGCCGAGGGAAAACCGGTTAACTGCTCAAACCTTGAAATGGAACTCTATAAACTTGAATGGCGTTGGTGGTGGGAACAACCCGAAACTGGCGATGCCAACTACGTTAGCCAAAGTTACGATAGGCTTGTTAAGCGCGAGCGTTTTAGTACGGTTAACGGGAAAGCCACGGTTAAACTCAGGGTTAATTATCCAGAATGGGGACGTTTCTACCTAAAAATAACAAATAAAAGCAACGGAAATAGTGCTGGGGGATATGTTTACTTGGATTGGCCATACGACTCTGGAAAATCGCAGGCTAACCGCCCTGGCGGAGCAAACGTTCTGGCAATTGCCGCAAACAAATCGGCTTGTAATGTTGGTGAGAAGTTTAAGTTAACAATTCCAGGCGCAGAAAACTCAAGAGCATTAATCAGCATTGAAAACGGCTCAAAGGTTATAAAAGCATACTGGGTTGATGCTTCGCAGGCAACCAACATTGTGGATATTGAGGCAACAGAAGAGATGGCCCCCAATGCTTACCTTCACGTTACCTTAGTTCAACCTCATAAGGATAAGGCGAATGATTTGCCAATGCGACTCTATGGTATCACCAAAATGGAAGTAAATAACCCCGAAACAATTCTTCAGCCCGAAATTGTTATGGCCGATGAGTTAAAATCGGAAAAACCAGTTGAGATAACTGTTAAGGAGAAGAATGGCAAGAAGATGAGTTTCACACTGGCTATGGTCGACGAGGGACTACTCGATATCAACAGGTTTAAAACACCAAATCCACACTCCGAATTCTACACCCGCGAGGCTATTGGCGTAAAAACCTGGGATTTATACAACGATGTTATTGGCGCTTACGGCGGTAAAATGGAGCGTTTAATATCTGTTGGTGGCGACGATAACCTTAAACCTAACGATGGAGACCAAGCACAACGTTTCAAGCCAGTTGTCAGATTCTTTGGTCCTTATATTCTGGAGAAGGGAGACCGTAAAAAAATCAACTTCAATATGACCAACTACATTGGTAGCGTTAGAATTATGGTTGTTGCTGCCAACGAGGGCGCTTATGGCTGGGCGGAAAAGGCTTGTCCTGTTCGTAACGATTTGATGGTTATGGCCACACTGCCACGTGTCCTTGGACCACAGGAAAGCATTAAACTTCCAGTGAACGTATTCACCATGTCGCCCGATATGAAAAAGGTTAAGGTGAAAGTAAAAACCACTTCGAACCTGAAAATTCAGGGTGATAATGAACAAACCTTGAGTTTCTCGAAACCGGGCGATAAGATTATTTTCTTCGATTTCAAGGTTGAAAACCAGATTGGGCCAGCCAAAGTTGAGGTTGTAGCCGAAGGTAACGGAATCAAGTCAACACAAACCATCGATATTATGGTTCGCAACCCAATATCGGAGGTTACACGTAGTATTGACACCTTAGTTCCTGCAAACGGCAAACTGAGTATCGATTTTAACACCTTTGGTGTTAGCGGAACCAACGAGGCTGTGCTTGAAGCATCGGTAATGCCACCATTGAACCTCAAAAAACGTTTGGATGAACTTATCCGTTATCCCCACGGGTGTGTTGAGCAAACCACATCGGGAGCATTCCCTCAAATTTACCTAGGGCAACTTGTTGAGTTGACATCGGAACAGCAACAAAATACAAATTACTTCATCTCCGAGGCGATTAAAAAACTTTCTCGTTTCCAGAATAACGACGGTAGTTTCCGCTACTGGCCATCGTATATGTACGGCGACGACTGGAGTACCAGTTACGTTGGTCACTTCCTAGTGGAGGCACAGGATAAAGGTTACGATATTCCTCAAGGAATGATTTCGAGCTGGGTAAGTTATCAAAGTAAAGCGGCTCGCAGTTACACTCATCAAAGTAGCGGGTATTACAATAATGAGTTGATGCAGGCTTACAGACTTTACACCCTTGCACTGGCTAAGAAACAAGAAATTGGTGCAATGAATAAGTTGAAGGAGCAACAACTCGGTTTAGTTGCGAAGATGCGCTTGGCTGCAGCTTATGCATTAATTGGACAAACCGAAACCGCCGAGGCAATTGTTGAAAATGTACCGTTGACCATTAACTACTACCGTGAACTTAGCTATACATATGGTTCAAGTAATCGCGACAAAGGTATCGTTCTTGAGACTATGCTACTGTTGAAACAGGATTCGAAGGCCTACCCTATTGCAATTGAACTAAGCAAATCTCTATCGAGCAACTCTTGGATGAGCACTCAGGAAACAGCTGTAAGCCTTATGGCACTTTCCCGAATGAGCATTGGCAAAGGGAAAAGTGATAACCTTAAGTTGAAGTACAACTTGAACGGAAACTCCAAATCAATCTCAAGCGAAAAACCTGTAGCACGCGACCAAATGGCCATTGCCGATGGCAAGAATGCTGTTGAGTTCAACAACTCTGCGAAGAATCCTATTTATGCAAGTATTGTTCTTAAAGGTATTCCTGAGCAAGGCGAGGAGAAAACGTTTGAAAACAACATCAACATGACGGTTAATTATATTGCAAGCAATGGCTCAACTCTGAATCCTGCAAATTTGAAGAAGGGAACAGACTTTACCTGTGAGGTTACAATTACCAACCCAGGAGTTCGTGGCGAGTTAAAGGAGATGGCGTTAACGCAGATTTTCCCTTCGGGATGGGAGATTCAGAATGCCCGTTTTGAGGAATCGGCTGACCAGTCGAAGATGAACTTCGACTATCAGGATATCCGCGACGATAGAGTAATCACCTATTTCAGTCTACGACCAAATACTAGCAAGAAATTCACCCTTAAGTTAACAGCAACGTACGCAGGTAAGTACTATATGCCCGGCCCATACTGCGAGGCGATGTATGATAACACCATTGCTGCGGCACAAAAGGGTGGTTGGGTTGTTGTTGAATAAATTTAAAATGGATAAATCCATTAAAAATGTCACACCAAATGTCCACGGTTTAATCCTAGCCCACGGTTTAAACCGTGGGCTATGGTAATATGCAATTGGGAGGAAACCGTTTTAACGGTTTTAAAAAATCAAATCATATAACAATGTCTCATTCATACAATAGAATTTGGATACACGCCATTTGGTCAACAAAAGAGCGTTTCCCTTTAATAAATTCCAATGTAGAAAAGATATTATATGCATTTATGGTTGAACAATTCAAAGAATTAGGTTGCCCAATAAGAATTATAAATGGGATTACTGACCATATTCATTGCTTGTTTTTATTAAATCCATTGAAAACAACTGCCGAAATTATTAACAAATTAAAGGAAGTAGTTCGCATTACATTAATCAGCAAAGCAATTTAATTGATAAATTTGCTTGGCAAACCGGATATGCTGCTTACTCTGTGAGCGAATCGGTTGTTGATAGAGTTTACGAATACATTTTAAATCAAAAAGAGCATCATCAAAAACGCTCGTTTCAAGCCGAGTACGATGAACTTATCAAATTACATAATGTCCAAAACAATATCTAAATTGATTCAGTGTATAGCCAAGAATATTTGAGTAAATGCTTTTCAAAAACATCAAAACAAAACACAAAATAGTGCTGGCAGGAGTCCTTCTCCTGCTGGCTTTTTTATTGGTTCCACCTGTTAAGTTTAAGAACACAACATCTACTGTGTTGCTCGACAGGAATGGTCAACTCCTATCCGCAACAGTTTCCGACGAGGGAATGTGGCAATTTCCCGAGGTGGATACTGTACCCGAGAAATTCGCCATTTGTCTTACACAGTTCGAGGATGCCTATTTTCGTTATCATCTCGGGGTGAATCCTGTATCGGTTATACGTGCCACAAAACAAAACATTCAGGCTCGGAGGATTGTCAGCGGTGCAAGCACTATCAC
>WBUV01000515.1 GCA_008933525.1 Bacteroidales bacterium
AATAAGAACGCCTGCATTAACTGTTACGCCTGTGTAAGGGTTTGTCCAGTTAAGGCTATTGAGGTTAAGGCAGGGCAAAATTATGCTAGGATAATTCAAGAACGATGCGTTGGGTGCGGAAGTTGTTTAAATATCTGTCCTGTAAATGCAGTATCGTACCGTTCATCCAAAAAAGAGGTACTGGAATTACTAAATACTGGCGCAAAAGTAGCCGCCATTTGCTCACCCAGTATTTCGGGAGAGTTTTCCGACATAACCGATTACCGCCGATTTGTGCAGATGATTAAAGCCCTTGGCTTTACCTACGTTTGCGAGGTTACTTTTGGGGTTGACTTGGTTGCGCAGGAGTACAAAAAACTTTTCGAAGATTTCAAAGGAAAGTACTTTATTACTAGTGTATGCCCAGTAGTTGTCTCGATGGTTGAGAAGTACCACCCCGATTTGGTGCAAAACCTTGCACCAATTATATCGCCAATTATTGCCACAGCACAAGCTGTTCATAAGGAGTACGGTGCCGATACTAAGGTTGTTCTTATTGGACCCTGCATTCAGAGCAAAGAAGAATCAAAACTTTACAATGGCGAAAGTTTGATTGACGAAAACCTAACTTTTGTTGAACTACGCGAACTGTTCGACGAGTTCAACATCAAGGAGAGCAATTTTGAGTACGCTGAATTCGACGAGCCTATTGGCTACAAAGGCTCATTATTCCCAATTGGAAGCGGTATTTTGCAGGCAGTTGATATTAACCAGAGTTTGCTTACTGGCAATATAATCAGCTCAAACGGCCCCGATAACACACTGGAAGCACTGGAGCAGTTCAAAAGTAGCATCGAGGTAATCAATCGTCACTTTAACCTATTCTACTGCGAAGGATGCTTAATGGGGCCAGGCACCTCAAAGGGAGGCAAAAAGTTTATTCGCCGAACAATGGTTGTAAATTACGCCAATAAGCGATTAAAAACCTTCGATCGCGATAAGTGGGAAAAGAATATTGCAAAAAACAAAAACAACGATTACTCCAGAACATTTTCAATAGACGATCAACGCCTTCCTCCTCCATCGGAACAAAAGGTTGAGGAAGTGCTAAAGGCTATAGATAAGGAGTTAATGGGTAAAGATTCGGGTTGCGAAGCTTGCGGATATTCATCGTGCCGGGATTTTGCATCGGCTGTTGCATCGGGGCTAGCACATACCGATATGTGCTTGAACTTCTCACTCAAAAATCGTCAGGAATACATAAAAACTCTCCGAGCAACTAACGAAAAGTTGGCCAAAACCCAGGAAGCACTTCGCGAATCGGAGAAAAAAGCACGAGTTGAACAAGATGCCGCCCATGAAGCATCCGAAACAATTACCACTATGCTAAAGAAATTACCTTCGGCCGTGGTGATTATCGATAAAAAGATGAAAATTCTGCAAAGTAACCAAAGTTTTATTGACCTTTTAGGTGACGATGCACTTGAAATCAACGAGATTATCCCTGGTCTAATTGGAGCAGATCTAAAGAGTCTTATCCCCTATAACATTCACAACCTTTTTTCGTACGTTCTTCAGAACAACACCGATATCCTAAACCGTGATATCCATTATAAAGAAAATTTGCTCAACTTATCGGTTTTCACAATAAAGCCTAATAGTATTGTTGGTGCAGTAATACGCGATATGTACGCTCCTGAGGTTCAAAAGGAGGAAGTTCTAAAACGAATTACCGATGTTATTGATAAAAACCTTGCAATGGTTCAGAAAATTGGATTCTTACTTGGCGAAGGAGCATCGGAAACCGAGCAAATGTTAAACTCCATAATCGAAACCTACAAGGAAAGCAATGCCCGTAGAGGAAAATTAAACCAAAAAGAAGATTAGCAATACTAAACAGCAATCAGTATGTTCCAGAATTTCTTCATAGAGGTAAACTGCCAGCAGAAAAACTACGACGGGGAACGTATCTGCGGTGATGTTTTTTACTCTAAGCGAATTCAGGACGAGGAACGAACCATTGTGGTTCTTTCCGACGGTATGGGACACGGAGTTAAAGCCAATGTACTAGCAACGCTTACATCAACAATGGCGTTTAACTTTACCAAGGAGCACAAGGATATAAATACC
>WBUV01000055.1 GCA_008933525.1 Bacteroidales bacterium
ATTGATGGGCATTAGCCCTAAGTTGGCAGAGCTTAACTGGGCTCGTTACCAAAATTGGACTGTTCCTTTCACAGTAGAGAATAGTCGACAGGCAATTATTACTTTTTCCGGCGATGTTTACGAGGGTTTAAATGCTAAAGATTTTAGTGAGACTGATTTTGAGTATTCTCAGTATCATTTAAGGATTCTTTCTGGCTTGTATGGCTTACTATCTCCTTTGGATTTAATTCAACCTTACAGATTAGAAATGGGGTCATCGTTGCTAAGCGCTAAAAATCAAACTTTGTACGATTATTGGAGTAAATTAATTACCGAAAGTTTGAATTCAGAGTTAAAGCAGGGTGAAATTTTGGTAAACCTTGCTTCGAACGAGTATTTCAAGGCCATCGATCAGAAACGATTAAAGGCAAAAATTCTCAACATAGAGTTTAGGGAAAGCAAGCCCGATGGGTTAAAGGTTGTGGCCATACTTTCGAAAAGAGCCCGAGGCTTAATGGCTCGATACTCAATTAAAAACAAGATCTCTAATGTTGAGAACTTAAAACTATTCGACAGCGAGGGCTATATGTTCAATGAGCCTTTATCGTCCGATAGTAAGTGGGTTTTTATAAGATGATCGAACTGTTTATTTTACTCTTATCACTAATCCCTTTAAGTATTCGCCCTCTGGATGATAAATATTGATTGGGTGATCGGCTGGTTGGGTTAGTTGATGTAGAATAGATGCTTCTCTTCCCGAAATGGCACATGCGGAGAATACCGCATTCCGGAAATCGGTTCGGTTCACAACTTGCGAACACGAGAATGTAAATAGAATTCCCCCTGGGTTCAACTTATAAATTGCTGCTAAGTTCAATCGTTTGTAAGCCTGTAGAGCATTCTTAAGCGCATCGCGGTGTTTTGCAAAAGCCGGTGGATCAAGGATTATTAAATCATATGTATCCTTTGTTGTTCTTAGGTACTCAAATGCATCAACAGCAAATGCTTTATGGTTTGAACCGTTTTCGAAGTTGGCAGCAACATTCTTTTTCGACAGGAAAATAGCTTTTTCGGAGCTGTCGACAGTGGTTACTTCAGTTGCTCCACCCTGTAATGCGAATACAGAAAATCCTCCGGTATATCCAAATGTGTTGAGAACAGTTTTACCTTTTGAGTATTCTTGCACCAATCTGCGGTTTTCCCTTTGGTCGATAAAAAAACCCGTTTTTTGTCCTTCGTCCCACGAGATGTCAAATTTGTTGCCGTATTCCAAAAGCATACTCGATAAGTGGCCTTCCCCTGCGATAAAACCATCGGTAGGATTGAACTTTTCTCTCAAAGGGAGTGTTCCGCTACTTTTGTCGTAAACAGATTTAATATAGCCTTCAAAAATTTTTAAAATAGTTTTTGCAATTATATCGCGAACTAAGTACATGCCAATAGAGTGGCACTGAACTACTGCTGTATCGCCGTAAATATCTACAATTAAGCCCGGAAGATTATCGCCTTCGCCATGTACAAGCCTAAAAATGTTTGTGGTAGTGCTTGGGTATAAACCAAGTGCTTTTCTGTGATTCAGTGCGTCGCGAAGTTTAATGCTCCAAAAATCATCGTTTATAGGCTCTTGTTTAAAACTCAAGATCCTAACTGTTATTGATCCAGAGTGATAATGCCCAATTCCTAAGAATAATCCGTCGGAACTGAAAACCTCAACTACCTCACCTTCGTCTGGAGTTCCATCAATTCGCTTAATTGCGCCAGAAAATACCCAAGGGTGAAAGCGTTGTAGCGATTGTTCTTTTCCTGGTTTAAGTGTAATTTTTATGTAATTCATTTCGATGCGATTATTGGATTGATGGCATTAAGTTTAAGGTATATTTCCCTGCAAACCCAAGCGTCGGTTGCAGCATAATCAATTTGAGCAGGAGTGAGTTGAACTGCCTCCCAGTTACTCAGCTGTTGGCTTTTTGAAACTCTCACTCCAAGTACTATGGCTGCAAGTTTTCTTACGCTTTGGCCTTCTATGTTGTAGTTCGATGCAATTTGCTGAAGATCGATAAATCCTTTAGGGGCGAATTCTTTTATGGCCTTTAAGCCTTTTATGTCGTCTCTTATTGCTGCTCCAACCTTTACTATTTTAGGATTCTCCAGAACTTTTTTTAGATCGAGTGGAATTCCAATTTCTTTCACTTTAATAATTAAAGCAATATTTTCGGTTGAGAGTTGAAGAAGCGCAATTCCGTTGCCTTTTCCTTTTTTGAATGAGGGCTTTGATTCCGTATCGAAGCCAATAACATGGCTTTTCGAAAAGGGCTCAATCCATTTGGAAAGGTCTTCGGTGTTCGAAATAACATAAGCCTCGCCTTGAAAGTTGAGGCGAGGGAGTTTTACAATTTCTTCGTTGTCAATATTCGGAGCAAACATCTTATCAATCTAGCGAGAGGTCGTTTTCATTTTGTTCATCGGAAAATAACCAGTTCGAGTTGTCTTTTTTATCTTTCTTATTGTTCTGTTCAATGTTCTCGAATTCAATATTGCTGAACTCTAATATGTGAAATGCTCGGATAAGATTTACAAGGCGGATTCCCCAGAACTCCCCAAAATTCTCGCGGCACTCCCAAACTGCATCGTTCATAACGTCAGTGTTTCCTACATGGTAGCGCATTGTGAAGTTTTTCAGGTCTTGGTATATGTCGGCTAGGTATTCTGCTATGCTGACGGTGAACTGGCCATCGTTCTCATCGGCTCTTTTATCGTGTATTTCTAGGAAATCGTTATGAGGGCCAAGTATATCCTCAATTCGCGATTCGAGTAAGCGGTAATCGAGCTCCGAAACAAACTGCTCGTTACCTTCATCGTAAACAGGCTCAGTTTTTGGTAGTAATGTGGCTTTGTAGTAGAGTAATGGCAATAATTTGCTGGTGGTTGAGACAAAAATTTTTGGGTTTAGCTGGTTGCAATTCTCCAGAAATGAGCAGAACTCCTTAGCAACTGTGGCAAATTCCACAACATTCCTACTGTATACAATACTTTTTGTGTCCATCTAAATAATAAATATTGGGTGCAAAGATAGATATATGAACGGAGAAATATATCATTTGTAATTCATATTTGATTTATGGCCAATAAAAACAGCCGGAAATACTCGATATCTTTATAAGAAAAAGGGAGTAGCATTGGTATGCACTCCCTTTTTGGATAATACTCTACTGAATTTTCAGATCGAATGTACCTTGTCTTTTCTGTTTAGAATTAGCCCCTAAAAAACAAAGCTTTAATAATGTGGCTTGCCATTTTAGGATTTTCCTTTAATCTACGTGTGGAGTATCCGAACCATTGTTTTCCAAATGGAACATAAACACGCATTGTGTGTCCTTTTGTAACAATGGATTTTCTTAACTCAGGGGTAACTCCGTAAAGCATTTGGAACTCATACATTTCCTTGCGAACATTGTATTTCTCAATTAGTTTGTATGCACCTTCAATTAACGGTTTATCGTGTGTTGCAATGCCTGGATAAACACCGTTTTTCATCATAAACTCTAGATCCTCAAGGAAATGCTGATTTATTTCTTCGTATTTTTTGAATGCAATTGCTGCTGGCTCAACGTATATTCCTTTACAAAGTCTATAGTTTAATGGTATTTCTTTGGAATGAATATCCATAAGGTTTTCCAAATCACTCAAAGTTCTTTTAAGGTAAGCTTGAACAACTAGACCAACGTTTTTGGGGAATTCGGCTTTTAGCTTGCGGTATAGTTCAATCTCAAGGTCGGTACATGGAGAATCCTCCATGTCGACTCTGATAAAATTCCCATACGAAGCAGCTTTTGCAACAATTTCGCGAATGTGATTGTAGCAAACATCCTTATCGAGTAATAGACCAAACATGGTTGGCTTTAACGAGTAGTTACCATCAATTTTTTCCTTCTCAATGGTGTCGATTAATTCGAGGTACTCAACTTTATTTTTTTCAGCTTCGTCGAGGTTTTTAATGAATTCGCCAAGGATGTCGAGTGTTACTTTTATACCTTCCTTGTTTAGTTCCTTTGATGCTTTAATTGCATCGTTTACATTTTCACCGGCAATGTAACGTTTGGAGAATATCCATATAAGTTTCTTAGGAAAATAAGGCAGCATGGCTGCAATCATCTTATTGAACATGGCTTTTAATTTTAATTGTATCCTTATGTTTTACGGCTGCAAATGTAATAGAGTGTTATAAAATAATATACTGATTTTTGTTAGAATTTAATCTTTAGGAGCAAAGTTTTTTTATTGCATCCTCTTTGGTTGGAACAAAATTTATCCGCTTATACTTATTGCTTTCAAAAATAAAATCTCTTAAACTTTTACTGGCGATATTTGTGAAGTCACCAATAATAAAAAGTTTGACATTATAAGTTGAGAATTTTTGCAGAATATCGCCCGCAATCCCTGTTTTTAGATCGAAAAAATCTGGCGTGAAGTTTTCCTTAAGCATCACAATGCTATTAGAACCAGCGTAGGTACAGTTTGCCATGATGTCGAGTGCGTCCTGAGTTTCATAAATAACTATCTTATCAGAAACAATCTCGGAAACTATTATTCCGTTTACATCATAGGTTTCAATTTTCATTTCAATTTTGTTTAAAGTAAAGCAGATTGTTTTTCGATTATTATCTCAACTAGAATTTAATCAACATGTAGATAATTTTTTTTAATCTTTATGAAGGTTAGCAATTTTATATTGCAAGATGTAACCTTGGTTATTCGAGTTTTACATTGTATGTGTACAAAGTTAATTCTATTCTCTTGTTATTTATTTCAAGTTTTGAACTAACAATGTGTACGCAATAAAAAAGTGAGTCAAAATAGCCTCACTCTAAATGCTGTTGAAAATATTATTTCACTATAAACTTCTGCGTATGCCTACTTTTGCTGGTGTTAAGAGCGATAAAGTAAAGCCCCTTTTTTTCGTTGTTTGGGATCCAGTTTAGGGAGTATTCTCCTTCAGAAAATTTTCCCGAGGCCAGAGTAGCTATTAGTTTGCCGTTTATATCGTGCATAGTTAAACTTATTACGGCTGGACTTTTTAGATTAAAAGAGATTGTTGCTTTATCCGTTACAGGATTTGGAGATACTGGCTCTAATATAATATCATGATTGATGCCATCGGTTAGATTAATTCCTGTTATGGATGGGCTTCCAGCCTCTTTCCATGCAGTATAAATTAACTCCGATAATGCATGCGAAGCATTTTTGAATAGTTCAATAGTAAAACTTCCTGTTTTTTCCCATAAAGCATTTTTATAGGCATCGGAGTAATAGTTTGAATTTATGCTCTTTGCATAATTGTCGGCATTAATTACTGAGTCTAAGTACTGATAGTTGTGGTATATGTAGTTAAGAATGTACTGGTTAACGTTCTGTATCTGATTTATTTCTTTTCCACTATAAACAAAATCTGCCGCATGGGCATTTACCATTGTGCTTTCGTAGCGGGAATGAATTCCATCGTTATCGGTAAGTTGTCCGTTGTAGTTTTTTGTGATATGTAAAGGCATGTGTCCATCGGCAACATAGTGGCCAAGATCGGCCGCAAAAAGTTTTGCCCTTTCCCAGTTGTTTTTTTGTAGGTTTGATTTAAGCGAGTCGTACGCGGTTTTAGTTGCCCATGGAAGGATTCCCCAGTTGTAAACATTATTATATCCATGAACAGTTATTGCTTCGCTAAGCGTTTGTGGTATATAACCCGCATTCAAAAATTCGGGGTAGTAATCAATGTCAATGTAATGTTTTGGACTTTCTGTGGGGTCGCTACTTTTTCGGTAATCGGCATCGGAAGCATGGTCGGCTAAGTAAGAACTCCATGTTTGAAACTGTTGCATTTCCTGGTTGAATGAGTAAGAAGCATTGCCACTTATAATCCTATGTCCTGTTCCTCCCCAGCTAATAAGCGCAAGGCTAAACGAAATAACAAAAATCCACTTGAAAAAATTGTTCATCACTAAATGTTTAATTTTACTAATACGTAATTTTATGTTATTTTGTTTGATATTGTTCTAAGGCAATAGTTTATTCAGCAGAGGTAGAATGAATTCCTTTATTTTGCACTCATTCTGGATTATTTTTCTCTCAGTATTTTTAGGGAAATAGTATGGCTAAGATTTTAAGATTAATGGAGTTCTATAGATTGTCTGAGTTTGGAGCGTTTTCTGGACTTTTTCAACTTATTGCTTTTTGTTCCAAACTAATTGTCCGCTTTCGTTGCGACTTATTTTTCCATTGTCGAGCAAGTAAGTTATTACTTTTATAACCCTGTCGGGATTTTTTTTAAGGCTATCGATTAATTCCTCGTCGGAACAAGGCTGTTTTA
Organism: Bacteroidales bacterium; assembly: GCA_008933525.1. Lineage (GTDB taxonomy): Bacteria > Bacteroidota > Bacteroidia > Bacteroidales > Tenuifilaceae > SB25. The sequence goes on from WBUV01000055.1 coordinate 6,338, forward strand.
ATATCTCAGTTTTTAATCCTTCCAGAATCAAATCAAACTCATATTTACTCATGTCGAGTTCGTTTCGCTGTGTGCAAATGTCGCATTTTCCGCATCGGAAGGCATCCATTTCGCCAAAATACTCACTCAGCAGTTGACTTCTGCATTTGGTTTGAGTTTTAGCGTAGTTCAAGAGTGCTTCAGTTCTGCTGATAAATCGGTCGTGAAGCATTTTGTATGAGTTAGGATTAATCCGAAGGTTTTTTTCATCGAGGCGCTCCTCGGTCATTATTATTAGTGGAGTTCTTTTTTTTGGAATGAAATTTATAATTTTATGTCGACTTAATGTTTTTAAGTTTTCAATTACAGCTCCTGTCGGAATTCCTGCTAACCGACTAAGGTAAGCTTCCTCAACTCTTACATATTGAGAAAAAACTCCTGTGAAATTCCGAAGTATTACTTTTATGAATCTGTCCAAGTCGGCATGTGCAACCTGATACTTGTAAAGTTCGTTTTTTTCAACCGTAAAAATCAGCCGACTGGGATTGTCTAGTTCATCGGTGAGTTCAATGTAGCCTTCGCGTTCGAGTATTTTCAACGAATTGAATGCCTTTACGGAATTAAAATGATAAACTGAGCAGAAGTCCATCAGGTTGAAATCGTATGTTTCGCCTTTTCCTGCACCAATAGTTATGTTTAGGTAGGATCCAAGCGCTTGATAGGTGCGTTTAATATCTTCAATCGGGGGAAACGATGTTTCCAGGCGTTGGTTAATTTTTAGGCTATCGGTTTCGTTGAACAATAAAACAGCATAGGCCAATTTTTGATCCCTGCCTGCACGACCCGCTTCCTGAAAATATGCCTCCGGGGAGTCGGGTAAATCCATGTGCACTACGAAACGAACATCGGGCTTGTCGATTCCCATCCCAAATGCATTTGTGGCAACAATAACCCTTGTTTTGTTCGATTGCCAGTCGGTTTGTTTCGCATTCCGAATTTCCATGCTTAAACCGGCATGGTAAAAATCGGCACTGATTCCTTCCTTACGGAGCATCAGAGCAATTTCCTTTGTTTTATCACGACTTCGTACGTAAACAACACCTGTTCCTTTTATGCTGTGGACTATTTTTAACAGATGCTTACTTTTATCCTCAACATTTCGAACTAGGTAAACTAAGTTTTCGCGGGCAAAGCTCATCCGAAATACTTTGCCATCGGAAAAACCCAATTTTTCCTGAATATCGTTTACCACTTCTGGTGTTGCCGTGGCAGTTAATGCTAAAAAAGGAACATCGGAGGGAAGTATTTGTCGTAATTCGGAAATGCGAAGGTACGATGGTCTAAAATCGTAACCCCATTGCGAAATACAGTGCGATTCATCAATTGCAACAAGGTTCACCTTCATTTTGCGGAGCCGCTCTCTAAAAAGGTTTGTCGATAAACGTTCAGGTGAGAGGTACAGAAATTTTACATTTCCATAGGCGCAGTTGTCGAATTCTATATCAATCTCATGCGACGATAATCCTGAGTGAATAGCTGTTGCTTTGATGCCTCGTTGCTTTAAGTTCTCAACCTGATCTTTCATTAAAGCAATCAGTGGTGTAATAACCAAACAAACACCCTCCTTTGCTAGCGCAGGCACTTGAAAAGTAATGGATTTCCCTCCTCCTGTGGGCATTAAGGCAAGGGTATCGGTTCCATTATAAACCGATTCAATAATGTCGCGTTGAATTGAGCGAAATTTACTAAACCCCCAGTATTGCTTTAATATTTGTTCAAATTTATCCAAATGCAAATTATTTATTACAAAAGTAGCTGATTAAGTTGGAAGTAGAAAGTATGAAGATGAATGTGGGTGTTTTGAAATAGATAAAGTGCTGACGCTATTAGAGAAGCATATATGAGTTGTAGTTTTCTTGATTTTATCAGTACGAACTAGTCTTTTACCCCTTTCTACTTCATTCTCCCTACTTTCCGCTTTTAACTTTTTATCGATAACCCTTTGCCTTTCACATAATATAACATTCAATTTGTAGATTGATTATGGATAACAATTGAGGTTCCGGTAAAATTTTATAACTTGCCGCATTTTTAAACAATAACCTGTTCAATATGTCATTCTACAGCAACAAAGTAATAGCCGATGGGCTTACATTTGACGATGTGCTACTTGTTCCAGCATACTCCGAAGTATTACCACGCAACGTAAACTTATCAACTCACTTTAGCAGAAACATAGAGATTAAAGCACCTATTGTTTCAGCAGCAATGGATACTGTTACAGAATCGGCACTTGCTATTGCAATTGCTCGCGAGGGTGGAATTGGAGTTATCCATAAGAATATGACCATCGAGGCTCAAGCAAAACAAGTAAGTGAAGTTAAGCGTGCCGAGAACGGTATGATATATGAGCCAGTAACAATTAAGCCAGATGCAACCGTTGGCGATGCCCTCGCATTAATGCGAGAGTATCATATTGGAGGAATTCCAGTTGTTGACGGTGGTGGCTTACTTATTGGAATTGTGACAAACAGAGATTTGCGCTTTCATGAAAACATGAAAACTCCAATTCGAGAGGTGATGACCAGTAAAAATATCATCACTACCACAACTTCGATAGATTTGGAAAGAGCTACATCAATTCTGAAGGAACATAAAATTGAAAAACTTCCTGTGGTTGACGAAAATAATAAGTTAATCGGTTTGTTAACCTATAAGGATATAACCAAAGTTAAGGATAACCCTAATGCAAGTAAAGATACTAAAGGCCGTTTAAGAGTGGCCGCTGGTGTTGGTGTTACCCCTGATACGATGGCTCGCGTAAGGGCTCTTTACGAATCGAAAGTTGATGCGGTTGTAATCGACACTGCCCATGGACATACAAAAGGGGTAAATGAAATGCTTAAACAGGTTAAGCGCGAATTCCCCGATTTAGATGTTGTGGTTGGAAATATTGCTACTGCCGATGCTGCAAAAATGTTGGTGGATAATGGTGCCGATGCTGTAAAAGTGGGAATTGGCCCTGGATCAATATGTACCACAAGGGTTATTGCTGGCGTTGGCGTTCCACAACTAAATGCTATATGGGATGTTGCTAATGCAATTAAGGGTACTGGTGTTCCAGTTATTGCCGATGGAGGAATTCGTTACTCCGGCGATATTGTAAAAGCGTTGGCTGCGGGTGCCGATACCATTATGGCCGGTTCGTTGTTTGCCGGAGTGGAGGAGTCGCCCGGAGAAACAATAATTTTCAACGGTCGTAAGTTTAAGTCCTATAGAGGAATGGGCTCACTCGATGCTATGCAGCAAGGTTCTAAGGATCGTTATTTCCAGGATGTTGAGGACGATATTAAAAAGTTAGTGCCCGAAGGAATTGTGGCTCGTGTACCATATAAAGGAACTTTAAACGAAGTTTTCTATCAAATGATAGGTGGACTTAAAGCCGGTATGGGATATTGTGGCGCTCCAAATATTGAGAAACTTAAGGAGGCCAAATTTGTAAAAATTACCCATGCAGGAATTATTGAAAGCCATCCGCACGATGTTGCCATTACCCGCGAAGCTCCAAACTATAGTCGCGATGGTGGAGCATAGGGTTTTTAATTAGTTAATATTTAGGTGTAATTTTTTTTTATTTCTTAAACTTGATACGATGAAAAGACTTAGGAGTTTGGTTCTGACGGCGGCAACAATTATACTGTGCAGTAGCTATTCTTTTTCTCAGCAATTGTCTTCAAAAGTATTGCTTACAATAGATGATACTCCAATTACAGTTGATGAGTTCAAGAGTATTTACTTGAAGAATAACACATCAAGTAGTTCTGTCGATAGGGTTGCAATGGAAGATTACCTGAAACTTTTTATCAACTTTAAGTTAAAAGTACAAGAGGCTCGAAATCAAAAAATTGATACATCTGCTGCATTTGTTACAGAGTACAAAGGTTATATCAATCAGTTAGCGCAGCCATACTTAACCGATGCCGCAAGTGATGTGCAACTGCTCGATGAAGCTTACGAAAGGATGAGGTATGAGGTGAGTGCAAGCCACATATTAATTAATATTCCAGAATCTGCATCGCCAGCCGATACTTTGAAATTATATAGAAAAGCCTTGGAAGCAAGAACTAGGGTGATAAAAGGTGAAAGTTTCGGATCTGTTGCAATTTCAACAAGTAACGATCCGTCTGTATCACGAAATAGCGGTTTTCTTGGGTATTTTTCTGCTTTCCAAATGGTTTACCCTTTTGAAACAGCTGCATATAATACTCCTAAAGATTCAGTCTCACTCCCAGTTCGAACACGTTTTGGTTATCATATTATCAAAGTTCACGATAAAAGACCAGCTCGGGGTCAAGTAAAAGTGGCTCATATAATGATCCGTGTTCAACCTAATTCCAATCCTCAAGACGCAGAAAATGCTCGGCAAAAAATTGTCGATATTCATAATCGAATCAAATCGGGTGCCGATTTTGCAACAGTAGCTCGTGAGGAATCCCAGGATCCTGGAACAGCTAAAAATGGAGGAGAATTACCTTGGTTAAGTTCCGGACAGATAATTCCAGAGTTTGAGCGAGTTGCTTTTGGTTTAACTGCCGATGGCGAAGTGTCCGAGCCATTCCAAAGTACCTATGGCTGGCACGTGGTTAAACGTTTAGGAAGGAAAATGGTTGGTACAAAGGAGGAGATGCTTCCAGAAATAAAGTCGTTGGTTGCGAAAGACTCAAGAAACATTAAATCCAGAGAGTCATTTTTGAAGAAAATCAAAGTTGAGTATGGCTTTAAGGAGGATACTGTAAAATTGAGTTTAGTTCAATCAATAATTGATTCAAGTTTTTATAAAGGCACATGGAAGGCACCCGTCTTAAAAAACAATGCATTCCTTTTTAGTTTTAGTGGAGGAACATATAATATTTCTGATTTTACGAAATTTATTGAAGGAAATCAGAGATTTGTAGGGCAATACTCAATATCAAACTTCGTAAGGTTAGCCTACAATGAGTTTGTTAATAGCACACTAATTACTTACGAAGAATCTAAGTTAGGTGAGAAGCATCCTGAGTTCAGACAACTTTCAAAAGAATACCTTGAGGGAATGATGCTTTTTGAGATAACCAATAATGTGGTTTGGAAAAAGAGTACCGATAGTTTAGGAATTGTAAAATTTTTCGAAGCAAATAAGGGTAACTACACCTGGGGCGAGCGCATTCACTATGCTGTATACACAACAAATGATGCCAAGGTTAAAGACAAAATTGTGGCAGGCCTTGCAAAAAGAAAATCAAAAAACATCTCTCCCAGCAATTATATTTCAAAGTTTAATATAAAGAGTCAGGTTGTCTCTGTTGAGGAAAAATCTGCAAATAACGATAACCCTGAGATTGCAAGTTTTAAAACTTGGAAGAATGATAATAATGTAAGCGTTCTGGACAATGGTCAGTTTGTTGTTACCGAAATATTGAAAGTAACTAATGGCGATCCTAAAAATTTAGATGATTGCAAGGGACAGGTAATTGCTGATTATCAACAGAAATTGGAAGATGAGTGGATGGTTTCGTTGAAAAATAAATATACAGTTAGTGTAGATG
>WBUV01000056.1 GCA_008933525.1 Bacteroidales bacterium
ATTTAAAAAAAGTAGTAACTACCGAATTTAATATTGAAGGTTTTCCTGATACTAAATTTATTAATTTAGTGTTAGACATTAAACCCGAGCAAGTAACCTTAGTACCTGACTCTCCTGGAGTTTTAACATCAAATGCAGGATGGGACACACTAAAACAAAAAGATTTTTTAAAAGAAGTTATTGCTGAATTTAAAGCCCAAAACATTAGAACTTCCATTTTTGTTGACACCAACATAGTAAACATTGAAAATGCTATTCAAACAGGAACCGACAGAATTGAATTGTACACAGGCCCTTACGCCGAACATTTTTCGAACAACAATGCCGCTGCAATAAAAGATTATGTTGAAGCAGCAAATTTGGCAAACAAATTGAAGTTAGGAATAAATGCTGGTCACGACCTTAGCTTAGAAAACTTGACATATTTTAAACAACACATTAATGGCTTATTAGAAGTTTCGATTGGTCACGCACTAATTTCTGATGCATTATATTATGGATTAGAAGAAACAATAAAAAAATACTTATTTTGCTTAAAATAAAAAATATACCTATGAAAAATTTCGGTAAAATAGTATTTGCACTTAGCATTATTGCTCTTATCGCCTCCTGTTCAAATCCTCGAAAATGTGGCGGCAAAAAAGGAATTAGAACCCCAATGGGAACCATGTAATAAAAATTTAGAGGCAAAGCTTTTTATTAAAGCTTTGCCTCTTTCTAATAATGATATAATATGAAATAGCCACGTGCAAAAGTCCACAAAGACTGATGAAGGTACGCTGGCGTATTCCATATGACCGATTTAATAAAATAAATATCTACATATGAAAAAGATAACAGCAACAATTCTCTCCATTATTTTTATTTCTTGTGCAGCAACAAAAACACAAGAAAACAGTAGTATAGTTTCGTTTAGAACATTAGACAAAAACTCAAATAGTGGCATACAAGAACCTAAACAAGAAGTTTACACCAATAAAGCGTCTTTTGAAGAAGCATGGAACTTGGCTTGGTCAAATTTTTCGGAATCGACACTATTACCAAGTATTGATTTCACAAAAGAAACCGTTGCTTTAGTTGCTTTAGGCATGAAAAATAATGGAGGTTTCCAATTAAATATTGACCAAATTACCCAAGACAAACAAAACTTTACTATTGAGTATACCGAAACAACACCAAACCCAAAATGCAGCTATACCATGGCTATTGTTTTTCCTTATCAATTTATTGTTTTTCCTAAAACAAATAAAAAAGTGGTTTTTAAAAGCATTACTAAAGTTGGAGATTGTAAGTAAATAACCAAAAAACTACTGTAAACAAAAACAAATCTTGTTTATTCGTCATTTTTAACCAAAGTAAGTTGTCGGATTTTGTTCCACTCTGATAAATCAACACCTTGCATAAAAACTAATTTTTTATCGTAAATTTGTTTTAAACACTATTGTTATGCAACCACCAAAAATTCCATCGTTTTTTAAAACAAAAAAACCTACCCAATTTTATTTTGAACCTCGTTATTACAATGAGCGTAAAGAAAAAATGGAAGAACGCTACAGCAGAATTTCAAAAGAACTAAGCAATGACAACAAAGGAGAACGAACAGATTCAGCTGTTTTTCGTTCAACTTTACGAGAAAATTGGGCTACTTCAAGCCGTCATGCACAATCATCTGCTATTAACAAACTCGTGTTGTTTTACATTGTTTTACTAATAGGACTAGCTTATTATTTTTTAAATTAAAATGCTTTCAAAAAAGACAAAATATGCTATAAATGCACTGGTTTATTTATCAAAAAAACCACCTAAACAACCTATATTGATTAGCGAAATTGCCGAACACGAAAATATTCCTCAAAAATTTTTAGAAGCCATTTTATTAGACTTAAAAAAAGCTGGAATTCTTGCAAGTAAAAAAGGGAAGGGTGGCGGCTATTTTTTATTAAAATCTACAGATGATGTAAATATGGCCGATGTAATGCGTTTATTTGATGGACCCATTGCTTTATTGCCTTGTGTAACACACAAATACTATCAAAAATGCGACGAATGTGTAGATGAAGAAACTTGTGGAATTCGTTCGGTGTTTTTAGAGGTTCGTAACCAAACTGTTGATTTACTCAAAAAAGCAACATTGGCTGAAATCATAAAAAGAGGAATACTAATCCATTAATTTTATTTTTTTAAATAATTATTAGTCTATTAATACAATAGACTTTATATATTTGTAAAAAATTTCAAAGTATGTCAGTAGATGCAATTATCACCTTATTAGTTATCCTTGGAGCAGTAATTTTATTTGCAACCGAAATCATTTCTATCGATTTGGTTGCTCTATTGGTAATGATTACCTTAATACTATCTGGTGTTATTACTCCTCAAGAAGGCATTGAAGGATTTAGCAACAAAGCAACAATAACCGTCGCCTTTATGTTTGTGCTAAGTGCGGCATTATTAAAAACAGGGGCATTACAGTTTTTTACACATCGTTTATCTAGTTTGTTTCGAACCAATTTTACATTAGGTATTAGTTTAATGATGGTTGTAGTTGCTTTCATCTCTGCTTTCATTAATAACACGCCAGTTGTTGCCATTTTTATTCCTGTGGTTATTCAAATTGCAAATGCTTCAGGTCAGAGCCCTACAAAAATGCTTATTCCGTTATCGTTTGCCTCTATTTTTGGAGGTACTTGTACATTGATTGGTACATCAACCAATATTTTGGTAAGTGGAATTGCAGAAAAAGAAGGTTTAGAACCCTTTTCTATGTTCGACATGACTCCAATGGGTTTGGTGTTTTTAATACTCGGAATTTTATACATGGTTTTTATTGGCGTTAAACTCCTTCCTGAAAGAAAACAAGAAGACCTAACTACCAAATTTGGCATGAGAAATTATTTATCAGAAATTGAATTGCTCGAAAACTCAAATGCTGTTGGCAAAACGATAATGGAATCTACCTTAGTAAAAGAGTTGGAAATGGATGTTATTGAAGTTAGAAGAGGAACAGACACTTACAATTTACCTGCTGGAGATTTTGTATTACTGGCTAACGATGTACTAAAGGTACGTTGCAATGTTGAAAAAATTAAGCAATTAAAAGACAAGGCAAAAATTATGGTGGCTTCATCATTTAAAATAGGTGGCGAAGACATAAAAGGTCAACATACAACTTTAGTTGAAATGATCATTACATCGAATTCTGAATTAGAAGATCAAACCTTACGAGAAGTTGATTTTAGACGACGTTTTAGAGCCATTCCATTAGCTATTCAACACAGAGATGAAATTGTGCATGAAGATTTGTATAACGTAAAACTAAAAGCTGGCGATGTTATCTTGGCCGAAGTAAAAAATCATTACATCAAAGAAATTAAAAAATTAGAGTCAGATCAAGACAACCCATTTATACTCATTTCTGAAGATACCTTGATGGATTTTGATAAAAAGAAATTCTATGTTGTTGTATCAGTAATGCTTGCAATAATTGGATTCGCCACATTTGAAATTATTGATATAATGGCAGGTACAATAGCAGGAGTAGTTTTGCTGGTGCTACTCAAATTTATGACAATGAAAGAAACCTACGAAGCCATCAATTGGAAAGTGATTTTCTTATTGGCAGGAGCATTAAGCTTAGGAGTAGCTATGCATAATTCTGGTTTGGATAAGTTAATTGCTAGTAATATTGTTAATCATCTTGGTCAATGGGGACCAATTGCCATAATTTCTGGATTGTATTTGGTTACATCATTTCTTACCGAAATTATGTCGAACAATGCTACTGCAGCATTATTAGCTCCTATAGCAATTGCAACTGCTCATAATTTAGGTTTAAATCCAACACCATTTTTAATGGCAATAACATTTGCAGCTTCAGCAAGTTTTATGACTCCTGTTGGCTATCAATGCAACGCAATGGTTTATAGTGCAGGAAATTATAAATTCATGGATTTTTTAAAGGTTGGTACAGCCCTGAATATCTTATTTTGGATTATTGCAACTATTTTTATTCCAATATTTTTTCCGTTTTAATTCTTAACTGTTTTTTGATGGTATAGTTCCAATTCAATATATTATTTGTCTAAACAATACTAATCAAACATATTCCAGCTAACGCCAAACTTAAAGGAGCGATCTAAAAATGGAGTGGTTGGTGTGGTTAAATAAGTTAGCCCAGAAAAACCTGCATTTAAATGTTCCCATTTAAAAAAGATTTGTGCTCGTTTCAAATGCGTACTCAAAAAGAAATCTACAAAAGGATAATCACCAATTTTTGTAGTATTTTGTGAATAAAACTGCGAAATGCTTGGCATAAATGCCTGTGCATAATATTTGGTAGAGTAGGTAACATTAGCTCCTACTCTAATTTTCATGGCTTTTTTAAATATTCTATTTTCGTAATAAATAATTTGTCGAGCCACTATGTTTGGCATGGGTAAAATATACCTATCCGAGGTTAACTGATACAACAAAGCAGTTCTAAAATGTACATTTTTTAAACGATAGCCTTTTTCTACCATAAATGTACTAATGGTTTCATTTTGTTTTTGTTGAGCAGGCATTGCAAGCGTATCGAAATAAATTAAATTGTAAAGCAATTTGGCGTTTGCCATTAACTTTAAATCCCATGAATCAATGTAAAACTCCGAACCAATATACGTTTGTTGTTGCTTAGTAAACCTATAGTTTTCCCACTTAAAATGATTCGACGAGAACGTTTTAAAATATACATCGGGTTCGTTTAGTTGAAACAATACCTGCAATTTTAGTTCATACTTATCTTGTTTGGTATAATTGACAGTTAAATAAGCATTCACATCATTTTGGTTATACCCATTAATTCCGTAATTAAAATCAGTTTGTAAATCCAACTGAGAGTTTTTATACAAAAACGAAGAACCAACATAACTACTAGAAAACAGTGTATCAATTCCTAAATATTGATGATACTTAAAACTTTTATAACGAATATAAGGTTCTATTGTAAATGATGTATTACTAAATCCTAACGAGAAACGATTAAAAAAAGAATTCAAATGAGTAGAATCTTTCCATTGAGTAAAAGTGGTGTCAAAATACGTTGTATCATAAATTGGTGAGTTAGAATTGAAATCGAAATATTCGCGTCGTGTATTAGAAACATGGTTGTTTAGTCCTATAAAAATGGTGTGTTTACGAGTGGAGTCTATTTCTTTGCTAAATAAATTTAATTTTTGATTAATACCAAAATCAATGGTTCGAGTTTGATAATACGATTTATTAATGTTAACCTTAAACAATTCTCGTCGTTCAATACTATCTTTAGCAAAATCCTTAACATCATTTAAACCGCCATTTTCCTGATTATTTAGTCTTCGTAAATTAAAAAACAATTTACCCTGATATAATTTATCTGAAGTATAAAAATTAAATTCACTTCTAAGGTCATTATCGTTTACTTCCTGATTAATATAGCTACCAGGAGAACTTATTCTTTTATAATACAAATGTAAATCTGCAACTCTACCAAATTTTTGAATATGATTAATTGAAAGTATCTGCTCTCTTCTTCCAGCATTTATCCAAGTAACATTGGTAAACGGTCTAAAACCATTTAACGCAAGTAATTTGTTTTTTAAATTAACTGGGGCAAAAATAGAGGATTGGTTATCTGTTAAATAAGTTGTAGCATAATAATGAGAAGACCCATAAGTACCCAAATTATTGATAAACAAATTATTGAAATGTTTGTAAAAAAGCACATCAAGAAACTCGTTATCATTAAATAAAATAGTTTTATACTCATTGTTGATTTGAACAGAATCAAGTTCTTGAGCATTAATAGCAAAAGAGCTAGAAAAGAAAACAAAAAAGCTAATTATTTTAAGTTGAAAATTCATTTCAAAGCGAAAATAATAAAATTGGCGATGAGAATAAGGAAAGAGACTAAAATAAGCGATAAAAAAGATTAAAAAAAAACCCCGAAATAGTAAACTAAATCGGGGTTTCATTAAAATTGGCGACGACATACTCTCCCAGGTTAACCCTAGTACCATCTGCGCAAGCGGGCTTAACTACTCTGTTCGGAATGGGAAGAGGTGATCCCCGCTGCTATAATCACCATAAGTCATTAATATTTTTAAGACATATAATGAAAGAAATTATAGATTAAAATTTAGTGAAGAGTTAGAAAGTTCTTGGGTAATTAGTATTGCTCAGCTTTGACATTACTGCCTTTACACTTGCAACCTATCAACGTCGTCATCTTCAACGACCCTTAAGGGAAATCTCATCTTAAGGCTGGCTTCGCACTTATATGCTTTCAGTGCTTATCCAATCCGAACTTAGCTACTCTGCGATGCAGCTGGCGCCACAACAGATACACCAGAGGTTCGTCCAACTCGGTCCTCTCGTACTAGAGTCAGATCCTTTCAAATTTCCTACGCCCACTGTAGATAGAGACCGAACTGTCTCACGACGTTCTGAACCCAGCTCGCGTGCCACTTTAATGGGCGAACAGCCCAACCCTTGGGACCTTCTCCAGCCCCAGGATGTGACGAGCCGACATCGAGGTGCCAAACGATTCCGTCGATATGAGCTCTTGGGAATCATCAGCCTGTTATCCCCGGAGTACCTTTTATCCTTTGAGCGATGGCCCTTCCATGCGGAACCACCGGATCACTATACTCTACTTTCGTACCTGCTCGACTTGTAAGTCTCACAGTCAAGCTTCCTTATGCTATTGCACTCTACGCACGGTTACCAAGCGTGCTGAGGAAACCTTTAGAAGCCTCCGTTACTCTTTTGGAGGCGACCACCCCAGTCAAACTACCCACCACGCACTGTTCTTTAATTAAAAAGTTAGACTCCAAGCAAATAAAGGGTGGTATTTCAAGGACGACTCCCCGATTCCTGGCGAAACCGGTTCGATGTCTCCCACCTATCCTACACATCATTTACCCAAAGTCAATGCGAAGCTATAGTAAAGGTTCACGGGGTCTTTTCGTCCCACAGCGGGTACGCGGCATCTTCACCGCGACTACAATTTCACCGAGCTCATGGTTGAGACAGTGCCCAGATCATTACACCATTCGTGCAGGTCGGAACTTACCCGACAAGGAATTTCGCTACCTTAGGACCGTTATAGTTACGGCCGCCGTTTACTGGGGCTTCAATTCAATGCTTCGCCGAAACTAACATCTCCTTTTAACCTTCCAGCACCGGGCAGGTGTCAGGCCTTATACGTCATCTTTCGATTTTGCAAAGCCATGTGTTTTTGATAAACAGTTGCCTGGGCCTTTTCACTGCGGCCCCGCCTGAGCGGGGCGCCTCTTCTCCCGAAGTTACGAGGCGATTTTGCCTAGTTCCTTAACCATGAATCACTCGAGCACCTTAGGATTCTCTCCTTGACTACCTGTGTCGGTTTGAGGTACGAGTAGAATATACCTGAAGCTTAGAGGTTTTTCTAGGAAGTATGATTAGGAACACTATCCAATTGCCCGAAGGCTCTTGGTACTATTAAGTTCAGCTAGGTCTGCGGATTTACCTACAGTCCCAATACCTACACTCTTTAACGAACTATTCCGTCAGTTCGCGGTTCTTTCACTACTCCGTCACCCCATCGCAGTATATTCTAGTACTGGAATATTAACCAGTTATCCATCCACTACCCCTTTCGGGTTCGTGTTAGGTCCCGACTAACCCTGATCCGATTAACGTTGATCAGGAAACCTTAGTCTATCGGTGGGCAGGTTTCTCGCCTGCCTTATCGTTACTTATTCCTACATTTTCTTTTCTAGACGCTCCAGCATGCCTTACGACACACCTTCAGTGCAGACTAGAATGCTCCCCTACCACTTGCAGTAAACTGCAAATTCATAGCTTCGGTAATATACTTATGCCCGATTATTATCCACGCCCAATCGCTCGACTAGTGAGCTGTTACGCACTCTTTAAATGAATGGCTGCTTCCAAGCCAACATCCTAGCTGTCAAAGCAATCGGACCACGTTTGGTCAACTTAGCATATATTTAGGGACCTTAGCTGATGATCTGGGTTCTTTCCCTTTCGCCCACGGACCTTAGCACCCATGGGCTCACTGCTGAGTAAAAGTTATAGCATTCGGAGTTTATTAGGGTTTGGTAGGCGGTGAAGCCCCCTAGCCCAATCAGTAGCTCTACCTCTATAACTATACGCTCAACGCTGCACCTAAATGCATTTCGGGGAGTACGAGCTATCTCTCAGTTTGATTGGCCTTTCACCCCTACCCACAGCTCATCCGGAAGCTTTTCAACGCTTATCGGTTCGGTCCTCCATTGCATGTTACTGCAACTTCAACCTGGCCATGGGTAGATCACAAAGTTTCGCGTCTACCCCCACTAACTACACGCCCTATTCAGACTTGCTTTCGCTTCGGCTACGCATCTAAAATGCTTAACCTTGCTAGTGAGGAGTAACTCGTAGGATCATTATGCAAAAGGCACGCCGTCACCGAATAAATCGGCTCCGACCGCTTGTAGGCGTACGGTTTCAGGTTCTATTTCACTCCCTTGTTCAGGGTTCTTTTCACCTTTCCCTCACGGTACTAGTTCACTATCGGTCTCTCAGTAGTATTTAGCCTTACCAGATGGTTCTGGCAGATTCACACAGAATTTCACGTGTTCCGTGCTACTCAGGATACTGTTAGGTAATAATTTAATTTCATCTACAGGGCTATCACCTTCTATGGCTCTTCTTTCCAAAAGATTCTATTATTAAATTATAGTCCACGTTACAGTCCTACAACCCCATTAATGCCGAAACATTAATGGTTTGGGCTATTCCCGTTTCGCTCGCCACTACTTAGGGAATCACTATTGTTTTCTCTTCCTCCGGTTACTTAGATGTTTCAGTTCGCCGGGTTAGCGCCTTTCGGCAATACATCTTCAATGTATTAGGTTGCCCCATTCGGAAATCTACGACTCAAAGGTTATTTGCACCTTATCGTAGCTTATCGCAGCTTATCACGTCCTTCATCGCCTCTGAGAGCCAAGGCATCCGCCATACGCCCTTAGTTACTTTCTTAACTAATTTCAATAAATTTTATTCTATAATTTCTTTCAAGATGTCAAAGAACTTTTTCCTTACAATTAAGGATAAAGTGGAGAATATCGGAGTCGAACCGATGACCTCCTGCGTGCAAGGCAGGCGCTCTAGCCAGCTGAGCTAATCCCCCAATACAAGTTGTAGTCCCACGCAGATTTGAACTGCGGACCTCTACATTATCAGTGTAGCGCTCTAACCAACTGAGCTATAGGACTAAATAATCTAAGCTTAGAGGCAGAAGCCCTAACTGAGCTTGTTTTGGGTAAAAAATGAAGAAGATAAAAAAAAGATAAGTATCACCACGCTAAAGCGTAGTAGAAACAACCTTCTCTAAAAAGGAGGTGTTCCAGCCGCACCTTCCGGTACGGCTACCTTGTTACGACTTAGCCCCAGTTACCAGTTTTACCCTAGGCAGCTCCTTGCGGTTACCGACTTCAGGCACCCCTAGCTTCCATGGCTTGACGGGCGGTGTGTACAAGGCCCGGGAACGTATTCACCGCGCCATGGCTGATGCGCGATTACTAGCGATTCCAGCTTCACGAAGTCGAGTTGCAGACTTCGATCCGAACTGAGACGGACTTTAGAGATTAGCATCTAGTCACCTAGTAGCTGCCCTTTGTATCCGCCATTGTAGCACGTGTGTAGCCCTGGACGTAAGGGCCGTGATGATTTGACGTCATCCCCACCTTCCTCACCGTTTGCACGGGCAGTTTCTCTAGAGTCCCCGACATTACTCGCTGGCAACTAAAGATAGGGGTTGCGCTCGTTATGGGACTTAACCCGACACCTCACAGCACGAGCTGACGACAACCATGCAGCACCTTGAGAACCGTCCGAAGAAAGGTCTGTTTCCAGACCGGTCGTTTCCCATTTAAGCCCAGGTAAGGTTCCTCGCGTATCATCGAATTAAACCACATGCTCCACCGCTTGTGCGGGCCCCCGTCAATTCCTTTGAGTTTCAATCTTGCGACCGTATTCCCCAGGTGGATTACTTATCACTTTCGCTTAGGCACTAACCGTATATCGCTAGCACCGAGTAATCATCGTTTACGGCGTGGACTACCAGGGTATCTAATCCTGTTTGCTCCCCACGCTTTCGTCCCTGAGCGTCAGTAATAATTTAGTGAGCTGCCTTCGCAATCGGTGTTCTGTGTCATATCTATGCATTTCACCGCTACATGACACATTCCGCCCACTTCAATTACACTCAAGAAAAACAGTATCAATGGCAGTTCTATCGTTAAGCGATAGGATTTCACCACTGACTTATTTTCCCGCCTGCGGACCCTTTAAACCCAATAAATCCGGATAACGCTTGGACCCTCCGTATTACCGCGGCTGCTGGCACGGAGTTAGCCGGTCCTTATTCTTATAGTACCTTCAGCCCCTCTCACGAGAGGGGGTTTATTCCTATATAAAAGCAGTTTACAACCCATAGGGCATTCATCCTGCACGCGGCATGGCTGGTTCAGACTTGCGTCCATTGACCAATATTCCTCACTGCTGCCTCCCGTAGGAGTCTGGTCCGTGTCTCAGTACCAGTGTGGGGGATAACCCTCTCAGGCCCCCTATCTATCGTAGTCTTGGTGAGCCGTTACCTCACCAACAAACTAATAGAACGCATGCCCATCCATAACCGCCGAAGCTTTAAGAACAATGTGATGCCACATCGAAATATTATGGGGTATTATTCTTCCTTTCGGAAGGCTATTCCCCAGTTATGGGTAAGTTGCATACGCGTTACGCACCCGTGCGCCACTCGCCACCCAGTATTGCTACCTGTGCTGCCGTTCGACTTGCATGTGTTAAGCCTGCCGCTAGCGTTCATCCTGAGCCAGGATCAAACTCTCCGTTGTAATTAATCTTAAATGTTATTTGAGATTATTTCTCACGAAGTTTAGAAATTAAATTCTTTATAAATCGGGATACTTACCTTGTTTTTTATCTTACTTCAATTTTTTCAAAGAACGCTATAATATGTATAGAGAACTATTATCTTTTTTTCCAAATAAACTTCAGAACATTTTCTGATTATTTTGGGGAGGCAAAACTACAAATAAATTTATTACCTCCAAATAAATTTATAACTTTTTTTCAAACTTTATTTTTAACATTTAAAACCGTTGTTTTGAATGGGGTTGCAAAAGTAGATTAATTTTTTAATCTGGCAACTTTTTTGAAAAAAATTTTTTATTTCAATTTTTTCGCTTTTTGTTTGATGAAACCGTTGTTTCGAAAGCGGATGCAAAAGTAGACAGGTTTTTGATATTAGCAAACATCTCTTTACTTTTTTTTTTAATTATTACTTATCTGCATTGATAATCAATCAGATATTTTTCACATCGAGTTGTTGATAAACTGATTTTTCCTTTTAAGATGAGCTTTTTAAGAGATATGGTAATTACACCTTGTTTATTGTTTAAAGCTAAATTTTGTGTGTAATGGCAACTAAGGGCTGATACCATAATTGTTTTTTAAAGATTATATTATTGCTTTGGTAGTTTTAAGCTCGTAGTTGCCAACACTCTTTTGCTCTCGCTTCAAACTACGGACAGAATGGGGGACGTTTGCGAGAGACGGAAAACAATAATTATAAATTTCTCTAATTTTTTAACTCTAAAATAACTGTATATCAATCATTAATAAAGATTGTTTTATTAGGTGAAGGTGAAAATTTTGTTGTATCTATTTCCAACCTCCTATCTATTAGATTCTTTTCTATATCAAATAAAATTAATTCAGCATCTCCATCATTATCAATCACTCCTATTAATTTATTTTGATTATAAAGAAATTTATAATTATAAATTCCTATAGAATCATTTGTAAATGAAT
>WBUV01000516.1 GCA_008933525.1 Bacteroidales bacterium
GGATGCCAATAAGTTCGTGGAGTACTTCTTTGCAGTTGACCCATATAAAGCACGTAAAAACGACTTTAATGTTTGGTCTGTTGAGGTAGTTTCTCAGGAAAGTGGAATAGCTAATCCCAACAAAAATTTCTTCCCCAAAAATCCACTGGAAACAACCTACAATACCTTTGGAGTTGATAGGTATGTACTTTCCAATAATGATTGGGCTGTTAGAGATTATGCAGGTGCTGCTCCGTACGATTTTATCGTTATTCTTCTTAATTCAACTAAATATGGCGGCGGTGGTATTTACAATCTTTATATCACAGCAGGAGCGCGTTCCGATTACAACGACTATGTTTTTGTTCACGAAATGGGACATCACATTGCTGGTTTGGCCGATGAGTATTACCAAAGTCATGTAGCTTATGACCCTGTTAGTACTAGTGTGGAGCCATGGGAATTTAACGTTACGGCGTTGCTAAACCCTGAAAAATTAAAGTGGAAAGATATTGCTACTCCAGGTATTCCAATCCCAACACCTTGGAATAAGGCTGAATATGAAAAAAGTACTTCCAACAAATCAAAGTTACTTGAAAATGACCCTTATGTAGGAAAAGTTGGAGCATTCGAAGGGGCGAATTATCTGAGCAATGGAATGTACCGACCCGAGGTGGATTGCATTATGTTCTCAAAATCGTTGCGATTCTGTAAGGTTTGTGAACGTGGTTTGAATCAGGTGATTGATTTGTACTGTAAATAGTTCAGATATTTTAAAATAATATATGCCCTGTTAGAGTTTATCTTTCAGGGCATTTTCTATGATATTCTTATTCCAAGGAAAGTAACATCATCGACCTGAACATTATTTCCTTTCCATTGCGTAAACGATTCAATTAGTTGGTCTTTTTGCTTATTCATTGGAAGCTCTGCAATGTTGCAAAGCAAGTTGCGAAGTTCAGTGTAACGGAATTTTTTACCGTTAGGGCCACCAAACTGGTCGGTATAACCATCGGTAAATATGTATATGGTATCACCATCAAGGAGCTGTACGCTGTGCGTTGAGAATGGACTTCTGTCTAGAACGTATCCAATCGATTGCTTATCGCATTTAATTTGGTATAGAGTATGTTCCGTTGAGTTGTGTAAAATTATCGACGATGGAGCAGGAGCGCTTGATTTGCGTAAAATATGAAGGTAAATATTCGCCCCGGCAAATTTCAACTCTCGCGTTTTTGGATTGTAATTACAGAATGCCACGTCCATTCCATCGAAAATTTCTGCCCCTTCGCGTTGCTCAAAAGAGTTGTGAAATAGCTCGTTTAGTTGATTAAGAACATCACCTGGATGTGTTTCGCCCATCTCGCTTACAATCTGGTTTAACCCAAACGTTCCAATTATGCTCATAAATGCGCCAGGAGCGCCGTGTCCAGTACAATCAGCTACAGCAAAAAGGATTTGTTCGTTAACCGATTTTAACCAGTAAAAATCGCCGCTAACCAGTTCTTTGGGAAGAAAAATTAAGAAAGAATCTTTGAAAAACTCCTCGGGTTGTTGGGCTGACCGTAGTATGGCTTTTTGAATTCGGCGAGCATAATTCAAACTATCGGTAATATCTCTTGTTCGGTTCTCAAGGAGGTTTTTTTGTTTCTCAATTTCCGATTTTTGATTTGTAAGCAGGGCGTTTGCTTTTTTCTTTATTCGGTATTCCCTAATTGCAAATACAATAACACCAAAGGAAAGGGCTAGAATTATAACCAATAACTGCACCTTTAGCTTTTGCTGTTTAAGTTTTTCGTTATTGCGGATAAGAAGTTCATTCTGGTTGAAGATTTCTTTCTCCTTTACTCTTATGGTGGCTTGGTTCTCAAGTCGGTTTGCTTCGCTTATTTTTTGTAGGTTGAATAGGCTATCCGTTATGTTTACATATCTATTTAAATTGTCGTAAGCCTGATTTTGTTGACCGCTTAAACCGAATATTTTTGCCAAACCTTTATATGCCTGTCTTGTGTAGTTATTGAGGTTTCCCTCCCGGGCAACTTTTACACATTGATTGTATGAATCAATGGCTTTAAGATTATTCCCCGATTCGTGGTAAGC
>WBUV01000057.1 GCA_008933525.1 Bacteroidales bacterium
AAGTTTTACAATTATTTTATTCCCTTCAACCTTAACTACCTCAATGGTCGACTGCTGGTCAATCATCTCGCCAAGCGCTGTTACCTCAACAATATTATCGTTGATTACAGCTTTACCCATAGGTGCCAAACGACTAACGGTAATGCCAACATCCCCAGCCTTGATAATATGCTCGTAATCCTCAGTAGCCCTGGAATCGATATTAGTGCTCAAAGTCGCCCATCGCCATGTTTTAGCCCTGAGCGACAGAG
The DNA here is from genome assembly GCA_008933525.1 of Bacteroidales bacterium. Taxonomy (GTDB): domain Bacteria; phylum Bacteroidota; class Bacteroidia; order Bacteroidales; family Tenuifilaceae; genus SB25. The sequence goes on from WBUV01000057.1 coordinate 252, forward strand.
CAATTGTTGCCACAGAAGCAACCGCAGTAGATAACAAAATTATATGCCCAGTAGTAGCACCATACTGGCTATAGCCTAAATATACTCCAAAAACAATAAGCACAAACCCGGCAATACCAGCAACAGTAATACCCGGAATAATCAGAAACTCTGCAACAAGAAAGATGAGTCCAATTACAATAAGAACAATGATTAGGGTCATTTCTGAGGATTAATTTAGATTGATTGTAGCACTTAACCCTCTTCGGTTTAACTCAACCATCATGCTCTCCAGCTCATCGCGCTCACCTCGGCGAACATCACACTTTCCCTTAAAGTGAGTAATAATTGCGCATTGCTCGGCTTGATTTGGTTCATGTCTGCACACATCAACAAGGGTTTCAATAACGAATTCAAATGTGTTCACCTCGTCATTATGCAGAAACAACGTGTAGTTTTCGTTTGTCTCCATATTCACCTCCTCTAAACTGAAAGTTTGTTCACGATGACTCATAGGTAACAATTTATTAAGATGCTAATATAGCTATTTTTTATCAAGTTCAATAGTTATAACCACAGCGTTTACAATTCCACTTGCTACTAAGTTATCTTTCACTCGTTGAGCCTCATCCAAAGTGGAGTAATTCCCAACAGAGAATTCCTTTTGTCCAAGGCCATTATCGGTTCTAGAAATTTCCTTCCCGGATGCTATGGTTCTTATGGTTTTGGCTACATCGTCGGGTAAATCATTGTCGTAAACACCCACTTGTATTTTGTAGATTTTCCCATTATCAACCTCTGCGGGTTTTGCAGCCTGAACAGCAGTACCCTCCAACGATTGCGCTCTTTGTGGCGTAATCTTTTTACCGTTATACCACGCAATGATAAATGCATCCTTAAAGCCTTTCGACTTAACAACACCCAATGCTTTTTCGGCGCTAGAGTATGTAGTTAAATTACCAATAAAATACTTGGTTAATGTTCCTGCTTTCTCGCCAAAAACAGGCACCATTCCTTTGAAGAACTGAGGTTCGCGAAGCGTGCCGAATGCTCCAATTTGAATTCGATATACTACGCCATCGGGCAATGGAGAGTCTATTGGTATTGGATTCTCGGCATTATAAACAGGCTTATCTACTATCCCAAAATCCGAAGGAATTTCCTGTTTTATTGCAATGGTTTGAACAGGCTTAACATCATCCTGCTTTTCAATTTTTGGTCCCTCGGGAACAAATTGAACTTCTTCCAATTTTTTTACAACTTCCTTAACGGGCTCTGTCTGCTGCGATACTCCAAAAATGTTTGTTTCCAACTTGATTATTCGGCTGGTTAACTGCTGCTCGAATAATTTTAAGCCCCATATCTTAGAGAAAGCCAAGTCCAACTTCAACAATGCCAACTCGCGCATTAGCGATGCCTCAAAGGTGCTTTCCACCTTTCCTTCATCGCCCAAATTATTCATAATTGCTGAAGCAGTTCTTACATGAGCCTTTGAAGCATTGATATCGTTCCGAATAGTTTCGTCCTTTGTTCCGCTTTTTACAAGTGCAACGTGAAGACAATCGTTGTAAATAGTATATTTTTTCTCAAAATACTTCTCCATTAAACTGCTATAACTGCTCATAGCAGAAAGCATTATTTTGCTCTCTTTATCGCAATTGGCAGGAACTGTATCCGAAGAATTATTTGAGCAAGTTCTATACTTATCCTTAGCAGCAAAGGCATTTTCTCTAGTTTTTACAAGTTGAGGGTATATTTGCTCAACCAGAGCAAGCCTATTAATCTCATCGTCCTGAAAAACAGTGGTGGCAAACTGCGCCTGATAAATATATTCAGGATTATCGACTGCAAAAGTTGCATCGGCCTTACCTTGGGGTTTACGCTTACCTGTGAGGTACTCCTGCTCAATTTGGCTGGCGCGAACAAACATCATATCGGCCTCCTTTTGCGCAGCAAGCATATCGTCCTCCACTTTTGTCACTTTTTTCTCAAGTTTTATCCGCTCCTCCGCTGTATCGATATAATCGAAACCTTGACGCAACTTCTCAAGTCGAATTATCAAGGAATCGGTTAGCATTTGTGCAGCAAAACCTTTGGCAATTACTCGGGCATACTCAGGGTCATTCTCAACCGAGCTGAATGTTGCAGGCTTTTTTTTCTTCAAATCATCAACTTTCTTTTCCTCAACATTTTTCTTCACCTCAACCCTCTTCTGCTCTACAACAAGACTTGCCCCTTCCATATTTAACCTCGCCAACGAAACTAACTCCTTGTTCGATTTTGCAGAACGACGAATTGGGTTCTCCTCATTCTTCATCAACACCAGCTGAACTGTATCGGGCATAAAGTTGCGGTTGGTGGCAAAGCAAACCAAACTATCAGCATCGCCTACCACGTAAAGAAAATCGTCGAAGGGTGAATTGTATGGGAATCCCAAATTTTCGGCAGTGCTCCACAATCGGGTTTTAGGATTATAAACGGATTTGTAAATATCGTACCCGCCCATCCCGTAATGACCTTTTGACGAGAAGTAAAGCGTAACCCCATCGGGAGCCATGTATGGAAAATCGTCATCGAAAAAAGAGTTCACCACATCGCCAATAACCTCGGGCTTGCTCCAATAACCATCGTCCTGAAACTTGATTCGGAAAATATCCTTTCCGAACGAGGTGGAGTTGCCATAGCTGGAATAGTAAACATAATCGCCAACCTGGGGGTTCTTAGGATAAAACATCACCGATTGGTGATTCATTTTTTTATCGGTAGGTGTTAAAAGATTCTCAGGAATACTGGTAAAACTGCCGCTGCTTGGAGCAACAGAATAGTAGTTGTAAAAATCTTTCGAGGACAAACTTTTTGTATCGAGCACAGTTGGAGTGAAAATATATCGAGTTAAAAAACTCCCATTCTCGCAAAGCGTTACTAAAGGCTCAACATCTTTTAACTTAATATCGCGCGAACCACCGCTAATTGTAAATCGGCGGTAATAATCAATTGCCTCGTTAAACTGATAGTTCTGCCTCAACGCCTCGGCTAAGAAAAAGTAAACCATATTGGGAACATTGGCGGTTGATGCCTTTGTGAGATACTCAATGGCCTTATCAAGATTGCGAGTTCCCATTAAATAACAAATTCCTAGTGGATACTGAATATTGGGGTCGCGAGGATACTCTTTAATCAACTCATCATAAATACTGAGTGCCTGCGTAAAATGAAGTTTATTCAACAGAGAATCTGCCTTAACACGTTGCAGATTCGATTGCGAGGCAACTGCATCAACCTCCTGCGAGTTAGCCAACGCCGCAATCCCAAGTAATACTATTAGAAGAAATATTTTTTTATGATTCATAGCAAAATCGGTGCTTGTTATGCAAAATCATTCAAAAATAGTTAGAAATAATGGAGAATACAAAACGTTAACAGCAATTGACTTAAAACAAATAAATTATGCCCAACCCTACTAAACCATTTATTCTAAATAATTCCTAAAACAAATATAGTTTCCAATATCAAGATATTTAAAACTCAAGTAGGGTGTTTTAGAATTAAATTGTATTCATAACAAACACTAGCAAAAGAACTAAAAATCAGAAGTATGGCACAAGTCATCAATTCACAAATACGCTTAACCGTTAATTTTCAATAAAATAGATTCAGGAGAAAGGTTATTTGTAAAAGTGGAGGAGTCCCACTAAAAAAAACAGGGTAAGACTCAACCCTATAAGAGCCATAACATAACACTTGCACAATGAAAAAAACACTTTTTTTAGACAGAAAAAAGATGCTGATGGTGCTGTTATTGCCTCTTTTTCTTGCACCATTTGGCATTATGGCACAGTCCATTAAGCGACAGTGCATCTCAAGCTATAATGTATCAAACGCCTCCAGCAATTTTATCGTATTGCAAACCGTTGGGCAACCTTATAGCACTACACTATCTGACAGAAATGTTCTTCAGGGGTTTCAGCAACCAATCTCATTTAAAGCCTCAAAGAAAAATGATGCTTTAGTTAATTGTTTAGAAATAAAGGCATTCCCTAACCCTGCAAAACAATGGGTAACTATTCAAAGTTCCACATCAGCTGAAATCTCTAAAATTCAGGTAATGGACATAACCGGAAGAAGCATTTTTCTTGACAACAACATTACTCTGGAAGACTACAAACTTGATTGCTCTAAATGGTCGAACGGGATTTACATTATCACCGTAACCGATTTTCAAAAACAAAAAAGTTCATTGAAATTAATAATCAGTAAATAGACCAACTATGAAAAGAATAGGAATATTTTGTTTGCTGCTCAGCCTAATGCTCTATGCAAACACAGGAAATGCTCAGTCTAGTTTATCCATAGAAGCATCTCAACTTTACTCCACATTCAGTTTCACCGACAGCCAAGGCACATCACTTAACAGCGATTATTCTGGCATTTTTGTTGGCTCATATGGTTTAGCTTATAGATACAACCTCAACAATGGCATAACATTAAGAACTGGCATTGGAATGCGAAAGGCTGGAGCAACTATGGTTTACGACAATATGAATTACTCATGGGATTTACAGTATGCCGAGGTAAAATTGGGAGGTGGTTATATTCTAAAAAATGAAAGAATCAGTCCTTACATTACTTTTTCGGGATACTATGCTTACATGCTCAGAGGCTACCAAACAATTAATAACGAAGATATTAACCTAATGGATGCTGGTACAATAAACGAAACTGACTTCGGCATAACAATTACACCGGGGTTCCAATTCACATTCTCCGATAAAATATCATCGTTTTTAGAATTCAACTACAGAATGGGACTTCAGAACTTGGAAAAGGACGAAGGCCAAGAATCGAAGAATACCGCATACGGATTAACTTTAGGTCTAACTATCTCATTCAGAAAGTAATGTTAAACTATTAAAGGAATTGTAAAATGAAAAAGATATACTTAATTGGGATTATTATTCTAGCTTGCTTAATTACCCCACAGCTGTATTCTCAAAACATTGGCGATTTAAAAGGAATATACTATCAAGCAGTTGCAATTGATGAGTATGGTCAAGAAATTGTAGGCACAGATATCGAGGGAAAGCCTCTGTACGAGAAAACCATTTCTGTTCGATTTAGCATTACAAAGGGACTTAATGGCCCAATACAATTTGAAGAAACACATGAAACCACTACGGATAAGTACGGTTTATTCTCACTAACCATTGGCCAAGGTACACAAACAGGAAATGGAACATATACCAAATTACTTGATATTCCTTGGATAGATGCAGATCAGTTTCTAAAAGTTGAAATATCATCAAAAAACGATGGGAACTATAGATTGGTAAGCAATCATCAATTCATGACTGTTCCCTACTCATTTTATACCGATGATATTGCAGACAACGCCATAACATCAGCAAAAATACTAAACAGCACAATTGTGAATGAGGACATTGCCGATAATACTATTAATTTAAAAACAAAGGTAACCGACTCGCTTAGCGTAACAAATGGAGGGACTGGCAAAAATTTCTTACAGGATGGAAGTATACTGGTTGGTAGTGGGAGCGAACCTGTAAAACCAAAAAAACTAGCATCAACAGATGCTACCGTAATAATTACCCAAACAGCCGACACCATTAACCTACAAGCTGTATCAGCCCCTGTTCTTGTTACTAGCGATCCAGCAGGAACCTTTAATATACCTAATATTGCCAATGGTGCAACTTATGTTTCGAACGCCATAAACTATGCAGGGGTAGATTTTGGAGATATCATTATTGCATCTATCGATCAAAACTTACAAGGGTGTATGCTAACTGCATATGTATCTCAACAAAACGTTATCAGAGTGGCAATCTTCAATGGCACTGGAGGAACGGTTAACTTTGGTTTAGATGTCAGCCTAAGAGTATTTGTTATAAAATAACCAATGATTCTACAATCAAAACATAAGGGTTAATTTAAAACTTAACCCTTATGTTTCAAATCTAATATTTAATATCTCCTTCTTTTATCTCCAAGTTAAAATACACCAAAACAACTGACTATCAAGAAATAAAAGAATTAAAAGCATACAAAGTAGGGTATTTTAAAGTTGACTTGTATTAATAATAAAAGTATATTGTATATCGGCCTAACATAAATACTAAACCAAAATAATATAGCAATGAAAATCAAAGAAAATATAGCAATCAGTGAAACGGGGTTTGTGTTCAACCCAACCACTGGCGACTCCTTTACACTAAACGAGACTGGACGTAAAGTTATTGCGCTTATTAATGAAGGCAAAACTATTGAACAAACCGCAAAAGTTCTAAAGGAAACCTTCGATGTGGACGACACCACCTTGGAGCGCTACCTGTTCGATTTTGTTTACGATCTGCGGATAAACAAACTTTTGGAGGAGTAACCAATGTCACGAACAAAAATAACAGGAGGAGTAACCAATGTCACGAACAAAAATAACAGTTGCTGTTACTGGACTCAACAACATCGATAGTCCTGGGCCAGGAATTCCTGTAATTAGGGGAATAAAAGAATCCGAGGAGTTCAATGCGCGGATTATTGGCTTAGCATACGAGCACTTGGAGCCGGGAATATATATGAGCGAACTGGTTGATAAAACCTATATGATTCCTTACCCCTCGAAAGGGAAAGAGGCTCTTTACGACCGATTGATGGAAATCCACAAAAAAGAGAACATCGATGTTATTATACCAAACTTCGACGCAGAACTTTTCTCGTTCATCAAACTGGAAAATCAACTTAATAAAGTTGGAATTAAAACATTCCTTCCAACCCTGGAGCAATTCGAGGAACGTCACAAATCAAACCTACCTGCATACGGAAAAAAATACGGCGTGGATATTCCACAGGGAACAGAGGTATTCAGCATTGCCGACTTGAACAATGCGCTAAAATCGATGGAGTACCCAGTAATGGTAAAGGGCAAATACTATGATGCCTACAAGGCATACTCAGAGGAACAAGCCATTGCATACTTCCATAAAATGTCCGCAAAATGGGGTTTACCTGTAATCCTTCAGGAATTTATTGATGGTACCGAGGTTAACGTAATTGCACTGGGCGATGGAAAAGGGAATCTTACCGCCGCTGTTCCAATGCGCAAGCAGTATATCACCGACAAAGGTAAAGCTTGGGGAGGTATTACTATTGAAGACCAGAGTCTGCTCGATCTGGCGCACAAAATTGTATCGCAAAGCAAATGGCGCGGAGGAATGGAGCTAGAGCTAATCCGCTCGGCCAACGGTAAACTCTACATCTTAGAAATCAACCCTAGAATTCCCGCATGGGTTTACCTTGCAGTTGGCGCAGGACAAAACATCCCGGAGGCATTAATAAAATTGGCACTTGGGAATGATGTAAAACCTTACACCCGTTACGATGTGGGTAAAATGTTTATCCGCTACTCGTACGATATGATTGTGGATATAGATAGATTTTCAACTCTAGCAACATCAGGGGAACTGTAGAGTGGTTCTAGTTATATCAAAGTAAAGAAATTCAAACAACTCAAAATTGAACTACAATGGAAAAGCAAATATTTGAACGCCCAACAATAACCAAACTAAATCCTGGAGTACCATCGAAACACGGAGTAGGAACAGTTATTGCGCCTATGCCAATGGTTGATGGCGTTAAGGTTGACGAACTGCTCGATAAATTTGGCTCGCCACTATACATAATCTCCGAATCGACAATCCGCAGGAATATGGACGAGATTAAACGAGCATTCACGGTACGTTACCCTAAGGTACAAATGGCCTGGAGCTACAAAACCAACTACCTCGATGCAGTTTGCCGAATATTCCTCCAGGAAGGTTCGTGGGCCGAGGTTGTTTCGGGTTTTGAGTATGATAAAGCCATTAGAAACAATGTAAAAGGCGAACACATCCTATTTAACGGCCCTGGCAAATCGGCTGCGGAACTCGAAAAAGCCGCAAGGGATGGTGCGTATATCCATATCGATCATTTTGATGAGCTTTTCCTTCTTGCGGGCATCTGTCAGAACAAAAACATCGAGGCAAGAGTGGCTATAAGGGTTAATATGGATGTGGGCATTTACCCAAAGTGGGATAGGTTTGGCTTTAACTATGAGAATGGCGAAGCATGGGATGCTATTAACCGAATTATGGCAAATCCAAAACTGAAACTAATGGGATTGCACACCCATATTGGCACATACATTATGACTGCTGAGGCTTACCGTATTGCAGCAACAAAACTTGCGGAGTTAGCCTATAATATTGGCAATAAATTCAACCATCACATTTCGTATATCGATATGGGCGGAGGTTTTGCATCGCGCAACACGCTTCGCGGAGCTTACCTTTCGGCCGACGACACAACACCTTCGTTCGAGGAGTATGCCGAAGTTATAACATCGGCAATTATTAACTCGCAGATTAAGCCTGACAAACTCCCAACCATAATTCTAGAAACTGGACGTGCACTAATTGACGATGCTGGCTACATTGCAGGAACAGTAATCGCCAACAAGCGTCTATCCGATGGACGCAGGGCAACAATTATTGATGTTGGGGTTAACTTCCTATTCACAGCATTCTGGTACGACCACAAAATTCACCCAACCATTCAGCACTCTGGTGCTGTGGAGGAAACAACCATTTACGGCCCACTCTGTATGAATATAGATGTAATTAGACCATCGCTTATGTTCCCACCTATGAAACAAGGCGACAGGCTCCTAATTACCCGAACAGGAGCATACAACAACACCCAGTGGATGCAGTTTATTGCGACCCGTCCAAATATAGTTCTGATAGACAAAGACCGAAATGCTCATATAATCCGAAAAGCCGAAAGCGTTGAAGATGTTGCTAATAATGAAGTCATCCCAAAACATCTGGAATAGACAAATAACTTATTGACTCATTGACTCATTGACTCATTGTCACATTATCTAATTGACTAATTAACCTGCAATGAACAAAAACGCACTATCGGAATTTTCAAAAGGTTTGGCACGAAGCTATTCCCAAGTTTTCTTTTCCGAGAACTACTGGTTTGCGATACCCTTGATTGTAGTTTCGTTTATCGATTTTTCGGCTGGTTTTTCAGGATTGCTTGCAGCACTTTCGGCAAATATTGCCGCAAAACTGCTCCACTTCGACGAATCGACCACACAAAGAGGGCTTTACGGTTTCAACGCATTGCTTGTTGGCTTGGGATTAGGTTACTTCTACCAGCTAACATTGGCCATTATGCTTATTTCAATATTTGCAGGATTCTTCACTTTTCTTTTGACCATTGTGTTTCAGGGAGTGTTAGGCAAATACTACCTTCCATACTTATCGATACCATTTGTTTTGAGCGTTTGGCTTGTTTTAAGCGCTGGCTGGCAAGTTTCAGATGCCGAATCGAATCCAGCAGGACTTTATATTATCAACAAGATATTTGGAATTGGCGGGTTAAAGTTGGTTAGCATTCATGAGTGGTGGATTAACAACGTTAAATGGAACTACCTAAACAGCTATTTCACATCGTTAGGGGCGCTATTCTTCCAACTCAACATAGTATCGGGAGTGCTTGTTGCTGTTGCATTGCTATTCTACTCACGCATAGCGTTTATGCTATCTATAGTTGGTTATAGCGTTGCTTACTTTGCCTATGGGGCCATTGGAATGGATTTAAACTTACTGGGCTACAGCTACATTGGATTCAACTTTATACTTGGCGCAATTGCCATTGGAGGGTACTACTACATTCCTTCGAAACAATCGTTCTTTTGGGCTGTAGCATTCACACCAGTTATTGCCTTGGTAACAGCAGGGTTATTCGGAATATTTAAACAATCCGGATTACCAATTCTTTCGTTGCCATTCAATATTGTGCTGCTGATGCTTATCTACTCGTTCCGATTCAGAGTAAAGCAATCCGACTTTAAGGAGGTACTTGTTCAGGAGGGAACACCCGAAAAGAATCTTTACTCGTTCCAATCGTTCACGAACCGATTCCCCAACTATGGCTGGACTGAGATAAAATTACCATTCTTCGGCGAATGGTTTGTTAGCCAAGGACACAATGGAGATTACACGCATCAGGGAGAATGGTCGGCAGCTTGGGATTTTATCATTACCGACAAAAATCAAAATCAACATAAAAACAACGGAGATATTGTCACGGATTACTACTGCTACGGACAAAATGTTATTGCCCCTGCCGATGGAGTGGTTACCACTGTTGAGGATGGAGTTGACGACAACATTATTGGCGAAGTTAATACAGCTAAAAACTGGGGAAACACAGTTATAATAAAGCATACCGAGGGGTTATACACAAAACTATCGCATTTGAAAAGTGGCTCAATCACCGTTAAGGAGGGCGATAATGTTCGCTACGGAAACGTGATTGGTAAAGTTGGCAATTCGGGTCGTTCCCCCTACCCTCACCTTCACTTTCAGATACAAACAACACCATACATCGGTTCAAAAACACTGAAATACCCTTTGTTTGCCTACATAGAGAATGGGAAACACATAAAAACTTTTGATTACCCTGAAAAGGATAGTGTAGTAGGTTCAATATCGGCTGAACCGCTTCTTAAATCGAAGTTGAACTTTAAACCAGGAACTAAGTTAAAATGGTCTATCACCCAAAACAAAACAAAAAGAACTGAGGAATGGGAAATCCACAACACGCCATACAACAAACTTTACATCCACTGTAAAGCCACAAAATCAACCGCATACTTTATAAACGATGGCGTTAACTTCTACTTCACACATTTCGAGGGTGACAAAAACTCGCTGCTCTACAACTTCTACCTTGCAGCATTCCGTTTACCGCTTGTAATTATTGAAGGAAACACAACCACCGACTACTTACCTGCCAACAAAACATTCAATGGGTGGAGACTATTCCTACACGATTTTGTTGCGCCATTCTACATCTACCTAAAAACAAAAATTGAGGTCAAAGCAACGCGTATTGGCTCTGAGTTTGACACTAAAGGCTTTGAATACAACTCAATTATAACCGGATACTCATTCCAAAACCTTGTTTTCATTAAAAACTTCAAACTAACCATAAACGCTAATAGCACTATAAGTTTAGTTGATACAATCTCAGAAACGGAGGCAATATGCGAACCATACTAGTTTTAATATTTATATCGATATCGATTTTAGGCTATAGTCAAACCGATTTTATTAGCCTCGATAAGCAAAACTTCGACTACTATCTAAAAGGCGATTACAAAAACCTAAAGCAAACTGCCAAAAAACAGTTTGAACTAGGAATGGACTATTACTACCTTAGAATGCGACTGGGAATATTGGCATATAACAATCAACGATATGCCAGCGCTTACAAGCATTTTCAAAAGGCCATTACTTTTTTCAACTCCGACACTATTAGCAGAGAGTACATC
>WBUV01000517.1 GCA_008933525.1 Bacteroidales bacterium
ATACGTTACTCCAACACTCCTAGGAGATATTATAAACCCAAGGGATCTTGTACTGTTGATAACTCCAATTGATACTGAAGCGCCGGCTGGTAGGATGATCTTGCCCCAAGTTCAGGCTATTCGAGACACTATTGATAATGATGCAATTGCTGTTGTGCTTAAGGAATCAGAAGTTGAAGCTTTTTTTGAAAAGGTGAGTGTAAAACCTTCACTTGCTGTAACCGATAGTCAAATTTTTGCCAAGGCCAATAAACTAGTGCCCGAGGATGTCCCATTAACCAGTTATAGTATACTACTTGCCCGACTTAAAGGCAATTTTGATGCTTACCTTAAGGGTACACCTGCAATTTCTGAATTAAAAGACGGCGATAGAGTATTGCTTTTGGAGAGCTGTAGCCATCATTCAACATGCGATGATATTGGTAGAGTTAAAATTCCTCGATGGATAAAAGGCTTTACTAATAAGGAGGTAGAGTTTGATGTTGTTGCAGGCCTGGATAAGTTGCCACGAGATATTATGGAATATTCTTTAGTGATTCAGTGCGGAGGATGTATGATTACACAAAAACAACTTATTAACAGATTGCATTCTGCCATTGAGGAGGGAATTCCGGTAACAAATTACGGAATGGCTATAGCATATGTTCAAGGTATTTACCGTAGGGCAATTGCTCCATTTGTAAAGTAACGTTTTAGAATTATAAAGCCTGCTATTGGCAGGCTTTATAATCTTGTAATTTTTATTTAGTTGAGAGTAATTGCGTTCTCAACTTTTTCGTCAAGTAGGGCGTATTTCAAAACCTCCATAATGCTGTCAACATAAATAAACTTCAGTCCTTTTATATATTGAGCATTAATTTCGGAGATATCTTTCTTGTTCTCGTCGGAAAGAATAATTTCAGTAATACCAGCTCGTTTTGCTGCCAAGATTTTCTCCTTTATTCCACCTACAGGGAGTACTTTTCCGCGTAGTGTAATCTCGCCAGTCATAGCAACGTTTTTACGGACTTTACGCTGTGTAAGTGCCGATGCAAGCGATGTTACCATGGTAATACCTGCCGAGGGGCCATCCTTTGGAATTGCACCCTCGGGAACGTGAAGGTGAACATTCCACTTCTCAAATATTTCGGAGCTCAAGTTAAGATGGTCGGCGTGCGATTTGATATACTCCAATGCCAGTATAGCCGATTCTTTCATAACTTCACCCAGATTTCCCGTAATGGTCAAATTACCTTTTCCTTTGCTTAGGCTGGTTTCAACAAAGAGAATCTCGCCGCCAACTTCGGTCCAAGCCAAGCCTGTTACAACACCAGCCAGGTCGTTTCCTTGGTAAAGTTCCTTGGTGTATCGGGGAACGCCAAGAATTGTTTCTGTGTCCTTTGGTGTAAGCTTTGGGTTGTGCTTTTCGTCAAACGCAATCTTTTTGGCAATGCTACGTACAACCTTGGCAACTTTTTGGTTCAGATTACGAACGCCACTCTCGCGCGTGTAGTTCTGAATGATGGTTTCAATTATCTTGTTGTTCAGCACAACCTGATTTTCCTCCAAACCGTGCTCCTTAATCTGGTTTGGTAAAAGGTGACGTTTTGCAATCTCAACCTTCTCCTCCAAGCTATAGCCGCTAACCTCAATCATCTCCATACGGTCGCGTAGGGCTGGACTAATTGTAGATATTGTGTTTGCAGTAGTAATAAACATAACCTTGGATAGGTCGAACTCCACCTCAAGGTAGTTGTCGTGGAAGGCAAAGTTTTGCTCAGGGTCAAGCGCCTCAAGTAACGCCGATGAAGGGTCGCCGTGGAAATCCTTTCCAACCTTATCAATCTCGTCGAGAATTATAACGGGGTTCGATGATTTTACCTTTTTGATGCTTTGGATAATCCTACCGGGCATTGCACCAATGTATGTTTTGCGATGACCACGTATTTCGGCCTCATCGTGCATACCACCCAACGATATTCGAGCATAATTTCTACCCAAAGCCCTAGCCACAGATTTTCCAAGCGATGTTTTTCCAACGCCGGGAGGGCCATAGAGACAGATTATAGGCGCTTTCATATCGCCTTTAAGC
>WBUV01000518.1 GCA_008933525.1 Bacteroidales bacterium
TACAAATATAGCAGAGATTTGTTTAATGTAAAAGGAGGCATTTTCCTCCTTTTCTAAACTTCTAATAGTTGTAAAACCGATTCGATATTTGTGTCGTTGTGAATGTTTTTACCTTCGGGGGTGTAAAGTAATTCTAATCTATCTTTATACTTTGTTTCAACCTTGCCCCGTACAACTTTAAGTGTACTGTTTATCATTCCGTTTTGTTCGTTAAAGCCTTCGTTAAGTATTGCAAAAGTTGAAGGGAGCCATCTGTCGGGGAACATATCGCCAAATTCACCACCAGGCTTAAATTTCGAAATTTCCTGATTGATAATGTTGATTGCTTCTTTAGCTGCCTCATGCGAATCCATGCTTAATCCTTTTTCGTTTATTGCTCGTTTTATAGCTTCTTTCGATGGAACAACTAAAGCAGTTGTGTATGGATTCTGATTATTGTAAAGTACCACATTCTCAATAAATTTTGAGTGCTGAACAAGCGATTCTTCAATACCTTCGGGGCTATATTTTTCCCCATCGCTGGCAATTAGCAAACTTTTAAATCGACCTAGAACATAAAGGAATCCGTCTTTATCCATGTAGCCCATATCTCCAGTGTGTAACCAACCATTTTTAATGGTTTCGGATGTGGCTTTCTCATTTTTCCAGTAGCCAACCATAACATTCTCGCCACGAACAACTATTTCTCCTTTTTCCCCTATGGGTAGTTCATTGCCATTGTCGTCACAAATCTTTAGGTCAAGGTATTTTACTAAATATCCCGATGAGCCAAGTTTATGTTTCCTTAAAGAGTTAGAACTTATTATTGGGGTAGCCTCAGAAAGTCCATAGCCTTGGAACATAGGAATTCCAATTGCATAGTAAAAACGCTGTAGTTCAATATCGAGCAAGGCACCACCACCAATAAAGAAATCCATTTTACCACCAAAAACCTGACGAATCTTGCTGAAAAGTATCTTGTCGTAAAGCCAAATTAATGGTTTATAGATAAATGTGAATTTGGAGCCTTTATTCCATCCTTCTTTGTTATAAGCGTAAGAAATATTTATGGCGTGATTAAATAGTTTTTCAGTAAAAGCACCCTTTGCTTTAATACCAGCCTCAATGTTTTTCTTAAAATTCTTTGCAAGTGCAGGTACACTTAGCAGTATGCTTGGCTGTATTTCTTTAATGTTTATAGGGATATTTTTAAGCGTATCCATTGGATTTTTTCCAACCTGAACTGTTGCAATACTTGCCCCCATTGCCATGAATGAGTATAGTCCTGCAACGTGAGCAAAGCAATGGTCTAAAGGAAGTATTAGTAATGTTCTGTAGTTTTCAGGAATATCCATTAGCGTTAATGCTTGTTCCACATTGGCGGTATAGTTTCGGTGCGATAGTATTATTCCTTTTGGATCGGCGGTTGTTCCCGATGTGTAGCTGATGTTTGCGTAATCCGAAGGTTTTATATTTTTTGAGGTTTCCTCAATTATTTTCGGGTTGATTTTTAGGAATTCGTCACCCAATCTGAAAATATCGTCAATAAGTAAATCGCCAGGTTTGTATTCGTTCTGTGGGTCTAGATAGATTACTCGTTTTACTAATGGCAACTTTTCTCTAATCTTCTCAATTTTAGGTGCTTGATTGCCCGATACTATAATTGTATTTGTTTCCGAGTGCTCAAGCCTAAAAACTAAATCGTTGCCTTCAAGTTTTATGGAGAGGGGAACGTTTACTGCACCTGTATAAAGTATTGCCAATTCGCTTAATACCCAGTATTTTCTTCCCTCGCTAAGTAATGCAACTTTATCGTCTTTTTTAATTCCAAGACTTAATAGTCCTGCTGCCAGTTTTACAACCTCGGCATGGGTCTGCTTGAAGGTAGTTGGCTCGAATTTATCGGTTAGTTTTTCCCATATATAAGGATTGTTAGGGTATTTATTAACACTCTCCTCGAATAGGTTTATAATAGTCTTCATAACACTTTTAATTAAGTTTTACAAATAAAAACTTAGCTGAACAATGTCAACCAAAATCAATTATTTTGGAAAATTGTAAATCCACCTAATGCAAATCTATTAAAATATTC
>WBUV01000519.1 GCA_008933525.1 Bacteroidales bacterium
GCATTGGTGCCAATGCTATCTACAGTTTTGCAAACGATGTTAGCGTACCTGGTAATTACTGGGGAACATACGGGCAGACCAAGAAGGATTTTGAGAGATTAAATATTACAGTGCCAGTAAAGCGTGTAACCGAAAGAAACACATTGGTGTTCTCGCCATATTTTAGCCAGGAGAAAACGCAGGATTACGATAATAACTCCGATACTGGATTTGTATCGTTACGTGCTTGGAATAAGGAGTATGGATTTAAGTTGTCCGATAATTTTGAGGTTGGACCACTTAAGATGCTTGCTGGGTTCGATTTGGATGTGAATGATTATGACTCTGAGCGGTTCAAAAAAGTTACGTCGTCAATAATTGGCACTAATCCTTATCAACCCGATAATCACGTTGCTAAGTACGCAGTTTTTGCACAAGCAACCTATGCTACTGGAGGATTACTTGTTAATGCCGGTGCTCGTTTTGATAATATACATTTCCTAGTAGAAGAAAATGATCTGTTGAAATCAGAAAAATCAAAAAGCACTTATAATGCTTTCAATCCTTCTGCTGGTATCCAATACACCTTCCCTTTTAATCTAAAAGTCCATAGCAGTATTGGAAAAGCTTTCTCAGTACCCGATGCATTTAAAGTTGCTGGTTTCTATAGTGTTTCGGAATACTTCGCCGATTGGGATTTTTGGTGGATTCAAAATTATAAGGGTAATCCTGATTTAAAACCAGAATCATCAGTAACTGTGGACTTTGGTTTAGGCTTTACCTCTAAAAACGAAGCTTTTAATTTTGATATGACTTTCTTCAACACTAATCATACCGATAAGATTGTTGAATATAAAGAAAATGATACTACTTTCTTCAAAAACGCCAATTCAGCACTTTACCAAGGTTTTGAAACAATGGCGTCGGTTGATTTTGGTAAGTTTTTGAGCGATAGGTATAAGTTAGAGCTATACGCTAACCTTACCATAATGACTAACTGTACCTTTGAGGATACTAAAGTTGAAGGGGGTAATACCGTTAAGTTTGATAGAGATATGCTTTATATACGCAAGAGTAATGGTTCTTTTGGAGTTATGTTCGATAACTATAAAGGATTCTCAACACGCTTAAACGCACGCTATATTGGTTCTCGATTGGAGAAGGACAACTTTACATCGTTACGTCCAAAAATTACAGCGGCAAATTATTACCAAAAAGGTGGATATACAACAACCGATAAAACACTTCAGCACCCCGATTACCTAATTTTTGACTATTCAGTATCGTATACTTTCCAGAAGAATAAGAAATTTGGGTTAACAATTGCTAACTTGTTGGACGAAAACTACACCGAGAAGGATGGCTACAATATGCCAGGCCGCTCGGTGATGGGCAGTTTTACTTACAACTTTTAAACTAAAACATTATGGCCAAGGTAACATTAATTACAGGCGGTCAGCGTTCAGGTAAGAGTCGATATGCACAGAAATTAGCGGAGGAAAACTCCGCTAATCCTGTTTACTTGGCCACCGCTCGTAAGTGGGATGCTGAGTTTGAGGCTAGGATTGAACGCCACAAGGCTGACCGTGGCGAAAAATGGAGAACCATTGAGCTAGAACGTTTCAGTGGTATCGTCGATTTTTCTGGAGAAGTTGTTGTGATGGACTGCGTTACCCTTTGGCTAAACAATATCTTTTTCGATAATCAATTCAACGTTGAGATATCGCTTATGCAAGCAAAAGAGGAATGGGAAAAGTTCACCAAATCATCGTTTAAACTTATTGTGGTGAGCAATGAGCTGGGAATGGGTGTAATTCCCGAAAATAAAGAGGCTCGGCAGTTTGCCGATTTGCAAGGTTGGGTAAATCAATTTATCGCATCGCAGGCCGATGAGGTAATACTTATGGTGTCAGGAATTCCTCTAAAAGTAAAATAGTCCAACTAACTTTATAAACTTTCAAACTTTTCAACTTTAAAAACTCACAAAAAAATGAGAGAGCAATTACAGAAAAAAATCGATTTAAAAACCAAACCAACAGGTTCATTAGGACAGTTGGAAGATATTGCAATGCAGGTTGGACT
>WBUV01000520.1 GCA_008933525.1 Bacteroidales bacterium
CTGTATATGTACTCTATGTTGATATAATTATTATCACTAAACGAATTTTTTGGTTTTATAAAGACATCAATTTCTTTTTGCGATGCCATTTCAATAATGTTCTTAGTTAGGCTAGTATTTTTGTCGTTGCTTATGTAAATATGATTTACTCCAATGGACGATAAATCGCTAAGCAACACATCAATGCTTTTGGACGATTGCTCAATATCCGAGAAAGTATAGGCAACAATTAAATCCGAAAATTTTGGGTTTGCCTGCCATTTAACCATTTGGCTAGCCCAGTTAAAGTCCTTTGTCATATCAACAATGGTTGTAATACCATAAGGTAGATAGTTTTTTGAGCATTTGCTCCGATAAAAGTTGGTCAAGATTTTTGGATGATTATCGGCATTCTTATGGGTGTTGTAGATTGCTTTTTCGAAGTTAATATGTGTATCGATGTTTCCAGGAGTAACCAGTCTACCATCGGCGTCAACAACCTTTTTGGTTCTAACAGGCTCGTCGGAGTTGATTATCCCAACAATTGAATCGCCAATAATGAGTATAGTTTTACCAGTGGTTACCTCTCCTGTTTTGGTATCAAAAATTGCTGCGTTTTCAACAATCAAGTCGTAGCGAATTGGGCGGTTGCAGGAAAATATTGTAAGCGCTAAAATTGATATTATCAGTAGCCGATAGGATTTCATTTTAGTTAGGTTTATGGTTATAAAAGTGGGATAAAGTTAAAAATTCAGTTCAATATTTGTACTTATGCAATAAAAAAAGGCTGTAGACAAAATCTACAGCCCTTTAAAACTAAAAGTTAGGGTTTATTTAAGTCCTCTTTTCTTAAGTAATGGTTCAATGGAAGGCTCTTTACCACGGAACTTGTTGTACTGAATCATTCCTTCGTCGTTTCCACCTTCGGTAAGAATGAACTTTCGGAACTTACGTGCTACCTCTGGATTGTAAAGATTGCCAGTTTCTGAAAATGCATTAAATGAGTCGCTATCTAACACTCCAGCCCATAAGTAAACATAATATCCTGCTGCATATCCACCAACTATGTGGTTAAAATAAGTGGTTCTGTAACGTGGATATATTTCGTCCATTAGTTTGATTTTTTGCATGGAACTCTTTTCAAATTCCAATACATCAACCTTTTGTGGTTCGCTGAAACTATGCCAATCAAGGTCAAGAATCGATGCTGCAATGTATTCAACAGTTTCGAATCCTTGGTTGAATGTCATACTCTTTTGCAAACGATTAATCAAATCCACAGGCATTGGAGTTCCAGTTTTATAGTGTTTTGCGTAAATTTGTAAAACATCTGGTTCGCCAGCCCAGTGCTCCATAATTTGAGATGGTAGTTCAATCATATCACGCGCAAGACTGCCTGCAATTCTGTCGTATTCACCATCGGTGAATAGTCCATGTAATGCATGGCCAAACTCGTGGAAAAGTGTATTAACCTCATCCCACGATAATAGGGCTGGTGTATCGTCGGTAGGACGGGTGAAATTGCAAACAATTGTAACAATAGGATCTACTTTCTTGCCTTTCTCGTAGGTTTGTTGGCGGAAACGTCCACACCAAGCGCCAACTCGTTTGCTTGGTCTTGGATGATAATCTAAGTATAGCAAACCAACATGTTTGCCATCTTTTTCTTTCACCTCGAATACTTCAACTTCTGAGTGATAAATAGGTAAATCGGTGCGTTTTGTAAACGATAATCCATAGAGTTGAGTGGCAACATAGAACATACCATCACGAACATTATCTAGGGCAAAGTAAGGTCTGAGTTCGGCTTCATCTAGGTCATATTTTTCTTTCTTCAATTTTTCTGCATAAAACCACCAATCCCAAGCAGCAAGTTTAAAGTTGCCCCCTTCGCGGTCGATAATTTGCTGCATTTCGTCGCGGTCGCGTTTTGCAGCAACCATGGCAGGCTCCATCACTTTATTAAGGAAGTCGTAAACAGCCTCAGGGGTTTTGGCCATATTGTTGCTGATGATGTACTCCGCGTAATTCTTGTACCCTAAAAGTTTTGCGCGCTCAGCACGTAGATTCGCAATTT
>WBUV01000058.1 GCA_008933525.1 Bacteroidales bacterium
TTACAGAAACTATTGGAACACCTTTTAAGCCTGGAGTGGAGATTCGGTTCACTTTACGGAAAAACCATTTCGACTTAATCCAAGCTATTCGTTGAATCTTAAACGCAAAGCCATTATTCCTGTTTAGTATCATTTTTAAACCTTTTTCAGGTTCATATCAATGCTTTTGATTTGATGGGTAATTGCACCAACCGATATATAGTCAACTCCACATAGAGCATAACTTCTTATTGTATCAAGATTAATTCCTCCGGACGATTCAGTTTCGAATTTACCGTTGATCATCAATACAGCTTCTTTTGTCGTTTCCACGCTAAAGTTGTCGAGCATTATTCTTCGAACGCCTCCAACTTTCAGAACTTTTTCAATATCCTCTAACGATCGGGTTTCAACTTCGATATCTAGTTTTTTACCTGTGCTTTTGACATAGTCGTTGGCAAGTTTAATAGCATTTTCGATACCTCCAGCAAAGTCTATATGATTGTCTTTAAGCATAATCATATCGAATAAGCCCATCCGATGGTTATATCCACCACCAATTTTAACCGCCATTTTATCGAAAACTCTCATCCCGGGTGTTGTTTTGCGGGTATCCAGGACTTTTGCTTTAGTTCCCTCGCAGAGTTTAACATACTCTCTAGTTTGAGTTGCAATGCCGCTCATGCGTTGCATAATATTCAAAACAATCCTCTCGGCTTGCAGCAAAGAATGAGTATTCCCTTCAGCTCTGAAGACAATATCGCCAAACGATAGTTCTTGTCCATCGGTTTTAAATATTTCAAACTTTATAGAGGAGTCAAGTTTTTGGTAAACCATTTGGGCTATTGCAACGCCTGCAACTATTCCGGGCTGTTTCATTTTTAGTTGCACTGCGCCCCTGTCTGTTTTAGGAATACACGAAAGGGATGAATGATCACCATCGCCAATATCTTCGGCAATGGCTAAATCAATTAACGAATTTATAAAAGGCTCGTAATTCATTGGAAAAATAGGACTTACTGATTGTTGCTTTCGTCGTCGCGTTCAATTCTGAGTTGATGTATGTAGGATTTCCCTTCCTCGGTTTTTAAAAATAGCGAAACTCGATATACAGCGCTTTTGGTTTGCAACTTACCAATAGCAAACGCTGACAAATCCTTCACACCCTGATGACTTATTGTGAATTTAACCGGTTTATTCTTCTCAAAAAAACTTTTCATTAGCTGTACTGCTTGAGTTTGGCTGTAAAAATTCTCCTCACCTAATATTTCTAGCTCTATAGTCTTGTAAAAATTACGCGACAACAATTCAGCTTCTCCTTGTTGTATAGCATCTGTTGCCTTCTTTATTACCTCTTTTGGGTCCTGTTGGTTAACCAATGCATCGGCGGTTGATATCATTAACAGGAAAAAAGTTAATAAATAGATTCTTAGTTTCAGCATTCTTCTCATTATCTGTATTTTGATCATAAAAATAGTTTTGTTTGTAAACATTACATAACAAAACTTTCTAACAAACCTTGAGCCAAAAGGCTATATTTTTTAATGAATTTGATGATTGTTCTAGTCCCAAAAACAATCAATCCATAAATCTTGGGTAAATTTATGCCGTATTTATCAAAATACCTAATTTTATTGTTTGGAATTAAATCATGATTCTACCAGTAATTCGTTAACGGTTTATGGATTGTCAAATCAAAGAGTAATATTGCCTGTTCGAGGGTTTAATCTTGGTGAGACCTTCGGTTTTCTCTCGATTTTAATTGGTAAATGTTAATTCCCAACAGTAATAACTAAACAAAGCATAATAAATACGATTTTAGAATGAAAATAACTCTGATTCTTGTTGGTAAAACTGAAAAGGACTACTATGTGAAAGCAGTTGATGAGTACTCCAAAAGGGTATCGAGGTATTGTAAGTTTGAAATAAAAGTTATTCCGGAGTTAAAGAATACCAAGTCGATGTCTGTTGATGTCCAATTGCAAAAGGAAGCAGAGTGCATTTTGCCGTTAATCCAAGGAGTGCAAGAGGTAATATTGCTCGACGAGAATGGTTTAGAGTTTAATTCTGTAGAATTTTCAAAATTTATCGAGAAAAGAATGACTGGAGGACAGCGTGATCTTTTTTTTGTTGTTGGTGGGCCGTATGGATTTTCCGACAAAGTGAAGAGCACTGCTAACGCAAAGATATCGTTGTCGAAGTTTACTTTTTCGCATCAGTTAGTGCGGTTGGTTTTTCTGGAACAGTTGTATCGGGCTTTTACAATTATTAAGGGAGAACCCTACCATCATCAATAATTTAAGGCCTGATTTTTGTTGTAAAATGGAGCAAATTAAAAAAGGAAATGCAGATGAGTAAAAGGTTTATAGCAATACTGTTTGCGATTGTAATTGCCGCCGTTTTAATATTTGTATCCGAATTTGCCATTCGCTTTACACCAAGTATCCAAATAAACAAGCCAAATATTTCTCGACTTCAAACAAAAATTGAGCAGGAGTTAAATACAACTAAGCTTTTAGGTAAAGAATACTTGAAGCTGGTTAACGAGAGATGTTCTCCCGAAATTTTTGAGCAGGGCGTTAAGTTCTGCGAGGAACGTGTTAGTGATTCAAATGTTCAGTTTTTCCTTTTTTTGGGTGATACACTTTGTTTTTGGTCTTCGAAGGTTGATGTTTCGGACATCAATATTGATACATCGAAAGTTGTTTTACACAAAATTCAAAGTGATTACTATTTTGCACAATGGATTTCTGTTGGAAATAAACGCTTATTAATTCTAAGCCATCTTTATTCGGAGTTCCCATATCAGAACAAGTACCTTAAAAACAAGTTTTCATCTTCATATAAGGGGCTCGACGATTATAAAGTCTCAATAAACTTAGTTTATAACGGAACTCCAATACGTGTTAATGGGGTTACTCAATTTTATTTAGTTCCAGTCGATTCGTTTCGAAGGAGTGTCATAGAGCTGTCCAAGCCAATAATTCAATGGATAAGTGTGGCTTTAGTCATTGTTGCAATCTATTTATTTTTTGGCCTTAGCTATTTCCGAAAGAAAATACTGTTTAAAGTTTTTGGATTTGTAGGATTTATGGTTGCCGTAAGAGTGTTAAGTCTATACTTTGGGTTTCCCGCAAAAGCCGATGGAATTCTATTTGGCCCAAAACTATTTGCTCATTCTCAGTTTAATGCTTCGCTGGGTGATTTTTTCATAAATTCCTTTTTTGTTTTTTTAGTTGCTGCCTACATTTTTAGAAATCGCATACGATTAGTTAAGTCCTTTCGTATTGATTCAAAGGTTTTAGCGTTTTTAACTGCTCCAATTGTAGTCGCCATGTATGTTTTTGTTGATACAATGTTTACCTCGTTAATTCTTCACTCAACATTAACAATGGAAACCTATAGGATATTTAACGTTTCAGTTTACTCGCTTCTCGGTTATTTGTCAATTTCACTATGGGTTGCTGCTGCATTTGCCATTAGTGGCTTTTGGTTAAATGCGTTTTTTACAGAATTGCGCATAAAATGGATTTCGTTGGCTTTGCTCTTTGGTGCAGTTATAGTTTCTGTTTTTTTAGTTTTAATTGGAGTTTCACCTACAATATATGGTATAGCTTGGACACTGCTTATGCTGAGTGCCTTTGTCTGCTTTAAGTACTTTAAGGTTGATAAAATTGCACTAAGAGGTTATCTCGTAATTGTAGGTATTATATCGTTTTATTCAGTAGTAATTGTCTCGCATTATTCTTTTCAAAAGGAGGAGGATGTGCGTAAAGTGCTGGCAATCAATTTAAGTTCGGAGCGCGATCCAGTTGCAGAAATGCTAATTGCCCCCCTTTACCACAAGATGCTTACCGATACTTTGATTAGAGCCTATATTCGAGACATAAACAAGTATAATGTTGAGCTGTATAATCATTTACGAAAAAAATACTTTAAGAATTACTTAAACAGGTACGAGTTAAGAGCAACTGTTTGTCTTCAGAACTCTGTTGTTATTGTTGATGCGAACAATACAATGGGCTGCAATCTGTTCTTTAATGGATTAATAGATCGTTATGGAATACTAATACCCTCGTCAAGGTTTTACTATCTAAATCTCCAAAATGGTTCCATCAGTTATGTAGGTGAGATTGGTTATAGGTATGGCGATGAGCTTAGGAATTTATATATTGAGTTAGATAGCAGGCCAAGCTGGGAGTTACTTGGTTACCCCGAGTTATTGATTGAGGGCAAAGGCTCGCAATCAATGCTTAAAGGATATTCCTGGGCTAAGTATCATAAGGGATTGCTAGTAACACAAGCCGGGGATTTTCCTTACCGGTTGAAGCTTAGTTCGGTTGATTCAACAGCAAATACCTATGAACTTATCAATTATTTAGGTTACAATCATCTTGTTTATCATCCCAATTTCGACGATGCTGTAATTCTTAGCAAACCCCGCGAAGAACCATTAAATACAACTGCTTCGTTTGCCTATAATTTAGTGTTCTTTTTTATCACACTGTTCATTCTTTTGAAATGGGTAGATTTTCCTATTCAACTTCGCGCTAAAAATCCAAGTTTTAAGAACAGAATTAGCTGGGCTATCAGCCTGATAATTATTCTTTCACTAATTATGGTGGCAGCAGCAACAATCCTTTATAACATTAAAAGTTTTAATCTGCGTAACGAAAAAAACCTTAGCGAAAAGTTGCTTTCGGTAATGTTTGAGCTGGATAAGGATATTGAGCTGATTTATCGGACCAATCCGGATGTTGACAGGTTGACCGATAGGCTAATTGAACTTTCGAATATTTTCTATACCGATATAAACATTTACGACACGTCGGGCTCTCTAATGGTAACATCTAGGCCCGAGATGTTCGAGAAACAGTTGCTAGGTAGAAAAATGAACCCCATCGCATGGTATGAAATGGCCTATAAGCATAGTCCTAAATTTGTCGATAGTGAGAGTATTGGATCGATGTCATTCCTTAGTGCTTATGTCCCAATTATAGGATCGAACAATAAAGCAATTGCTTATTTGAATCTCCCGTACTTTACTAAACAGGAGGAGTTGCGAAGTGAGTTGTACTCTATCATTGTTGCAATTATTAATATTTATGCTTTACTCGCATTCTTTGCTATAGCGGTGGCTATTTTAATCTCTGGTCAAATTACTCGTCCCCTTGAGTTAATTCGTGAGCGAATTAGCATGGTAAATATTGCTGGAAACAACGAACAAATCCAGTATTCTGGGAACGATGAGGTTGGACAGTTAATACGTGAGTACAACAGAATGGTTGATGAACTTGCATGGAGCGCAAAGGAGTTGGCACGAAATCAGCGAGAGAGTGCTTGGCGCGAAATGGCCAAGCAAATTGCACATGAGGTGAAGAATCCTCTAACTCCAATCAAGTTAAGCCTTCAATACTTGGTTAAGGCAAAAAAGGATGGTGTTCCTGATTGGGATCAGCGTTTTGAGAAATTCTCACAATCATTGGTGGAGCAAATAAACACATTAACAAATATTGCGAATGAGTTCTCATCGTTTGCCAAACTGCCAACTGCGAATATTAGCCCAGTTAATCTCAATAAGTTACTTAATGATATTGTAACACTGTATTCTGGATACAAAAACATGAGCTTTACCCTCACCAACAGGTTGAACTTTGAACCAACAGTAATGGCAGATAGGGAGCAACTGTTACGTGTATTCAATAATTTGGTCAAGAACGCCATACAGGCCGTGGAACGTGGACGCCATGGCGATATCGAAATAATTATAATGTACGGTAACGATAATTCGGTGAAAGTTGAAGTGACCGATAATGGAACTGGGATTCCAGATGATATTCTGCCAAAATTGTTCACGCCAAATTTTACCACCAAATCGGGAGGATCGGGGTTAGGGCTTGCAATTACTAGGGAAATTGTACTTGGTTTTGGGGGGAATATTAAGGTGAGTACAAAAGTAGGCGAGGGATCGACCTTTACGGTAGAACTACCCATGGGAAAGGATGAGCAGTCATAATGTTTTAAATGATTTGAAAAAATAAATCCTGAAATTTTCAGGATTTATTTTTTACTTGGAATTTAAATAGGTTGAATTGTTGATAATATTAAATATTCTTCTTCGGCGATAAGTACCTATTAAATAGATACAATCCAATAATTGTTGCTACCCCAATTAGGCTAAACATAAACCAGAGTAATCCAGGACGACCCATCTCGTTTACGAATTTCACATAGGAATAAGCGCCTAAAACTCCGCCAATACCGCTACCAATAACTCCGTAAAGGAATGAGTAGCCAAGGTAAAGTGCTTTTTTATCCTCTGGAGCAATTAATCCAATATAGGAAATGAATTTTGGGTGAGCGGTCATTTCACCAATCGAGAATATGATTAACCCTAGTATAAAAATCCATGCATGGGTCGATATTGCTAATATTCCCATTCCAATTGTTCCCATTCCAATTCCAACAATCATAGTTGGAAGAGCTTTAGTGTTTTTTACGATTGATGATATTATGAGTTGAAGCGCTATTATTGTTCCAGCATTAATTACGGTAACATGCTCTGCATCGAACTTCCAACTGGGATTACTAATAAATAAGCCTAAAATGGAGTTTATAAAATTATTCACAGGAGTCATATCCATGTACTCTTTGAGGTACCATAGGACTGTGTCGAACATCTGAAAGTAAAGTATCCAAAATCCTGAGTAAATTACAATCATGAGTATAAACTTATAGTCGCGAATAACCAACACCATTTCCTTCAGCACTTGGAACAAATTCTTTTGGGTTTGAGGACGTTGAGGCTCTTTGTAAACTAATAAATTTAATATTAATAGCCATCCTGTTCCAACTGCAGCCATTATAAATATATAGTTCCACCCAAGTTCCTTTAGGATTGGTATAAGTACCAAAGGGAATAGGAATGCTCCAAGATTAATAGACCAATAAAAAATTCCAAATCCCAAAGTGGAATTGCTTGAATCAGTTGTTCTGGCTATTGTTCCAGAAATAATAGGTTTAAATACACCAGCACCAAGAACCATTAATAGCAAGCTCATAAAAACAGTGATATAAGTACTACTTATGCTTGTTAGAAAATACCCTAAACTCATTACCGAAAATGCGAAGAAAAGCGTTTTTCTATACCCAAATCTATCGGCAATAGCCCCAGAAATAATTGGAAGAATGTAAAGTAACGGGGTAATGACACTTTTAATTACACCCACACTTTCTTTCGAGAAACCTAGGCCTCCTTTATCAACACTTAGTACTAGAAAAACAGAGAGTACAGACATGACACCGTAATACGATCCACGTTCAAAGAATTCCATCGTAATTGCCGTCCAAAAGTTTTTTGGAAACGATTTAATGCCTGATTTATTCATGTTAAGGCTGTTTTTAAGTTTTATAAAAGACTGCTATATATTATTTAGGCTGACAAAATAGAAATAAAATGCAAATAATTACAACGTAATTGTCATTGATGAAAACAAAAAAAAGGGTTGTTAGCTTACCAACAACCCAAAAACAATTATATGATGGTGTTTATTTACTCCCCTTCTCTAAGGCTTTTTCGGCTTCCTTTAGAACTTTTTCGGCTTCCTTTTTAGCCTCCTTAGCCTTTTTCATGTTCTCCTCACCTTTTTGAACCATTTTCTGACCGTTGTCATACTTCTTGAGGGCAGCTTTGTACTTTACATTCCAAGCCTTAAACTCTTCTTTGAATTTAGTTTCGGCGGCTTTAATATCTGTTTTTGCTGCATTTACCTCTTCTTTATCTTTCGATCGAAGTTGTTTTTCTAGAGGTTTTAATTCGTTGAAATGATCCTTTTCCAGCATTTTTTGCTCACTCTCAAGTTCTCTAATTTCTACAGATGCTTCTTGCATAATATCTTTTCCTGCACTAATTAAACTGTCGGCAGAGTTAACCTTAGCTTCTGTTTTATCAAATTTATCCTGAGCAGTTTTAACTTTTTCTTCCAATTTTTGGACTTTGGAGTTGTCCTGTCCCGCTAAATTTTGAGCAAAGAATGATAATGTCGAAAATACTAGGCTTAGGAGTAGAAGTCGTCTCATTATTGTAAAGTTAAAGGTTTAACAAAAATACTATTAGTCTCAATGCAATTGTTACGGTAATAAAAGCTAATGGTTACTAAAATTAGGAAATAAATAAGGTTATTCAAAGCATGAATAACCTTATTTCAATGTCATTATTTTTTTACGAAGATAAAATCTCCACCTTCGTCGCCCGAGTCCTTAATGTCGCCATACACTGGAGTAACAGGGCTGCTGTTAATTACTATGCTTTTAATGCTACCGAAAATTTCCTCGGCGCTAATATAGTCCTTGGTGTTATTATTAAGCCTACTTACCAGCTGCTCAAGGAATACACTTCGGTCTGGAACTTCGGTAAGATTTCCACTGGTCATTGCTTTACGGCTAGGTGCATCGTAAGCTTTTTTCAGCGGGCTCGATCCTTCTTCAAACGCTTTTCGGCTTCTGAAAATACTTCCACCGAAACATGCATCGGCAATTAGTAATGTATGTTTTGATTTTATTGCAGCAATATAATCTTTTATTTGGCTGTTTGCCATCCAGTTAGCAGTGCTATTTGCCTTTGAATCGGTAGGAATCCAGTATCCAAAATCTGTTTCCTTATCCCAGTAACCATGTCCTGCGAAGAAAATCAATAGGTTATCATTTTTGCTAATTCTTCGGGTTAGTCTGTCTAATTCGTTAATAATTTGCTCGCGAGTAGGATTTTTTAGGAATATAACATTGTTTGGATCGAAAGTATACCTACTTGTAAGGACGTTATAAAGTTTTGTGGCATCGTTTATTGGGTTGTCTAAATCAGTAATGCTGCCATCGGCATAATCATTAGCGCCCATTATTAGCGCATAGAATTTTGGTGGTGCTTTTTGTTGATCAAAAACAATATCAAGTTCCTCAGTATCGCCTTTTGCTGCGGTTCCTGCCGGCGATTTGCGTAATACAAAGAACTTTTTCTCAACGCTATTTTGGCGTAAATCTACCGCACGAATAATTATTTCATTCTTTCCAATAACCAGTGGAACATTTGCTTCAAAAAGCCCATCATTTCCTAAAATTGCATCAACTCCATTAACAGCAACTTCGTAAATCCCGCTTTCGTCGGTAACCTTTCCCTTTATAATCATGCTTTCGTTGGTAGTTGCAAACTCTTCGCCTGTGGCCAAAGATCTTAAGCGCTTATCGTCCATTCCACTTAGAGATTGTGCATATGGACGTCCGCGAGTTGATTCCTTCCCTACCAAAGGAACATTCGACGGTTGTGTAAGGGCAATTGCTGGAGGGTTATTGTCAACAACTTCGACCTTTTTAACGGTGAATCGTTGTAGGTTGGATACTAATTCGAACTTTTTGGTTTTTTCAACCTTAAGGTTGCTGGTCTTAGAATTGGTAATAGGAAGATCGCGGAATTGTAGTTTTCCAATCTTAAGATCAATGCCGTATGTTTCATCGGTTATAAGTTCAATGCCAAGATCTAAGCGCATTGCTCTGTCTAAATCATCGGGAATTCGTTCGAAAATAAAACTTGCCTTAACAGTTTCGCCCTGTTTAATGGTTCTTTGAGGGGTTGAGTATCGTTCATTGCCTTCTACCTCGGCAATTTTTCCTTTTTGTGCGTCGAATTTACGTTTTTTAAAATCGGTGATGGTTATCAGTCCATTGATCATTTTAAGATCGCGTTTTGGACCATTGTTGGTTATTGCCATTATTAGCTCTACATTTCCATCGGCAGTTCTGTTAAAGCTCTCTAGCTTAAATACAACCTGACGGAAATCGTCCTGTAATGGAACAATTGACTTTGTTTCGGCAACCAGTTTGAACTGTACATCGGTATCCAGCTCTTTTAAATCCTTTAGTACATCCCAAACAATAATTTGATTCCTACCGCCCGGAACATTCGGTCCAACATTCCCTTTAACGCTTTTTAGAGGAAGAAATGTTTTTCCGCCATTCGTAGAGTAGTAAGGTGTTACGTTGAACTGTTGTCCAATTCCTTCACCAGAAATGGCATATTCCAGATTAATTTTTTCGCCAAGTTGCTTTGGGGTAACTTTGTTAAACTCCTGAGAATGGGCAACATTGCAAAGGAGTAGACCAATTAAGGTTATCCCCAGGAAACGTGTTAATGTTTTCATGTTTAAGGGTATTAAATAGTTTTTACAATATTTTACTAGTTTTAAATCAATTAGCAATCAAGAAAAATATTTATTTAATAAGTCGAGCTGTTTCTTCAATACTGATATCCAGCTTTAGAGTGTCACTATCAAAATTAATGCCGTTAATATTTAGCCTAGCCGTAAACGAGGCTATCTCCCTAGTTAATGTTGATAGTTGCGAACTATACTGTTCTCCAAGATTTTTAAGTTTTATGCTACTTTGTTGGCTATTTAAAGTTAGATAGTTAAGAAATTGCCGTGTGTAGATACTCCATAGTCCATTATAGCTGGTGAATGCATGTCGAGGTTTTGTCCAATTGGGCGAAGCATAGGTGTAAACATAAACCGGGTACTCGTTTTCCTGGTTGTTTAGAGCAGAATAGGAAAGGAATCTGCTCCCTTTTTCTCGGTAAAGATAGTGAGCCTTTTCCTGGCTGCTTTGGCTTGGCTGATTTATGGTCATCATTTCGTACTCTGCCTGATCTTCAAACGCATCGTCGACACTCGCTTCAATAAAAAGAGTTGTTCCTATAGCAGTTAAGTTAAAAGTATCGTTTGTTGCAGAAACACTAGGGTTAAATTTGAGTAAAACAAGGTACTCGTTATAGCGTGTAAAGTGCGTGTCAACAACAGAGAACATGCTTTCGTTAACAGCCGATGAAGCTGAAATTTTAAAATAGGTATCGAAGCGTTGACGTAAGTTAGTGTATCGCCCTGCTTCCTGTGCTGAAGTGTATATATCTCTGAAATACTGTATTTTAGCATTCGAAAAAAGTAGCGCGTTTGATTTGGCTCTTAATATAGCTAACTCCTTGGCTTTGCTTTGTTCCATATCGGGGTCTGAAATTCCAATGGCGTATATTTCAGATCCTGAATTAGGTATGCTGAAAAACCAGTTCGGAAGTGTGTCGGGATAGTAACTTAAAATCTCAATATTCTTAAATTTACCCTTATTCCGCGTTATGTTTTTGTCGGCAGTTTCCTTCTCGAATACTTTGTTGAAATCCTGTTGATTTTGAGCAATAATATTGCTATCAATCAGTGCAAATAGGCAAAGTAAGATTAATAAGATTCTTTGGTTTCGCATAAAGAAAATTTTGTTTATAAAGATATGGAATTAACAAAATGAATGCGCCTAAACAATTAATTTTTTTATGGATATTACCTTAATGTTTATGAAAGTTATTTTGATGTGGATAATTTTTAGATAATAAGTTCTTTTACGCAAGAAAAATGAGTGTTAAATAAGCGGAAATATAAGTAATAGTAATAATTTTACAGTGAAATAAATGTAGGATATGGATCT
>WBUV01000521.1 GCA_008933525.1 Bacteroidales bacterium
CTTCCAGAGTACATGGATGCCGATGAACTATTCAAAGTTGCTATTGAGGAGAATGTGGCGTTCGTTCCAGGAACAGTTTTCTACTGCGATGGAAGTGGCAAGAACACCCTACGCATTAACTTCTCATTCATGTCCAAAGAGATGAACGAAGAAGGAGTAAAACGCCTAGCTAATGCAATTAAAAAACTAATGAAGTAATCCACTCTTTGCCAATAAACCGAAAGACGCTTCAACTGGAGCGTCTTTCTTATTTTTGTCGTAACAGTTGTTTTTAGTACCTTTATCGGCCATGGAGCTATCGGTTATCATAGTAAACTATAACGTTAAGCACTTTCTGGAGCAATGCCTTATGAGCGTTCATTCGGCTCTTAAGGACATTGATGCCGAAGTTTTTGTAGTTGATAACGCATCGAGCGATGACTCCTGCTCAATGGTTAAACAGAAGTTCCCAACCGTAAAATTGATTGAAAACTACCAAAATGTAGGTTTCTCCAAGGCCAATAACCAAGCAATAAGTCAATCGCAGGGGAAGTATGTTCTACTGTTAAACCCCGATACTGTTGTACAGGAGGATACTTTCACTAAATGCATCGCATTTATGAATAGCCACTGCGAAGCAGGCGCCATTACTGTTAAAATGATTGATGGAAAAGGGAATTATCTACCTGAATCGAAACGTGGATTTCCGTCGCCTTGGGTATCATTCTTTAAAATATTTGGGCTAACATCGCTTTTTCCAAAATCTAGAATATTTGCTCGCTATTACCTGGGACATCTCGATAAAAACGCAACTAACCAAATTGATATTCTGCCAGGTGCATTTATGTTTATTAAAAGGGAGGCTCTTAATAAATCGGGATTGCTCGACGAGCAATTCTTTATGTATGGCGAAGATATTGACCTATCGTACCGAATTACCCAAGCTGGCTACAAAAACTATTACTACCCAGAATGCCAAATTATCCATTATAAAGGTGAAAGCACAAAAAAAGGGAGCTTAAACTATGTGCTTGTATTTTACAAAGCTATGATAATATTTGCTAAAAAGCATTTTAAATCAAACAAAGCAAGCACCTTTATCATCCTAATAAATTTAGCAATTTATTTCAGGGCGTTACTCTCAATTATTAAACGTATTATAAATACGCTTTGGCTACCATTACTGGATGCATTACTTATTGCAGTTGGGTTATTAATCATAACACCGCTCTGGGAGAGTTTTCGCTTTCAAAGTTCCAATATTTATCCCACTGAATACGTTGTATTGCTCGGCTCCTTTTACATTTTAGCGTGGATATTAACCCTATGGATTAATGGAGCATACGATAAACCCCAAAAACTAATAGACTCTCCAAAAGGAGTGCTAGCTGGCTCAATTCTAATTCTTGTAGTATACTCAATTCTACCTAACGAGGTACGATTTTCGCGAGCAATTATTATTATAACAGGGTTATGGGCATTAATTTCGACATTGGGAATTAGGATATTACTCTCAACATTAAACCCCCGAGTAATAATCAATAATAAATTCATTAAAAAGATTGCAATTATTGGAAGTGGCTCCGAGGAGCAACGTGTGAAAGAAATCCTAAATAACTCAGGCATAAAGTATACTTACGTTGGAAATTATGAATTAATGGTAGATGAGGACAAAAACAGTTTATCCTTCGAACGCTTGGGTGAGTTTGTTAGAGTAAATAGTGTGGATGAATTGATATTCTGCACAAAGGATTTATCGATGCAGAATATTGTTACGGCCATGCTTTTTCTTAGCACGTTAGGTAAGGAGTACAAAATTGCACCTCACGAGGGGACTTTTATAATTGGCAGCAACTCCATTGAATCCACTGGAGAACTATACACCTTGGATATTAAGGCTATTGGGACACAAGCAAGCAAGCGAAATAAAAGACTATTCGACCTATCGATTTCGTCACTAGTAGTTCTTTTAATACCATTACTGCTTATCATAATTAGAAATCCTTTTAATAACTGGATCAATGCACTCAAAGTCCTTGTAGGATCAAAAACTTGGATTAGCTACAAT
>WBUV01000059.1 GCA_008933525.1 Bacteroidales bacterium
ATACTATTCTGCAATAAATAGTTAGCCACAAAAGGATTTTTCTGATTTAAATCCGGCATATGATGGTCGAACCAGCCATTATTCATCAATTTCTTCTCACTTTCGGAGGCATGGATATCGAATATTGTTGGTATTCTATAATTTGTTCTTGTAAACTGTGGCCATTGGTTGAACCAATCGGCGCTAGGTAAATCTTTTACCCACCAATGCTCACCACCGCAATGATTAAAAATTAAATCCTTTATAACTTTCACATTCTTGCTATGAGCCTGATTTACAAAATATTTATACAGCTCATTTGTTCCAAAACGAGCATCAATTTTGTAAAAATCTGTAATAGCGTAACCATGATACGACCACTGGGGTTGATTATTCTCTAAAACAGGAGTCATCCATAGAGAGGTAACGCCTAGCTGATTAAAGTAATCCAAATGATTAATAATGCCCTGTAAATCGCCACCATGCCTTGCGTAAGGCTCTTTGCGGTTGTGCTTATCGGGCATACCTTTAACTGAATCGATACATGAATTTCCATCGGAAAATCTATCGGGAACAATTAAGTAAACTACGTCGGAGTTATCAAAACCTTTTCGTTCAGCAGAGCCTTTCTCCCGGTCCTTCAATTCATATTGAGTTACAAGTGGTTTGCCCTTTGGAAACTTAAATTCAATTGGAAGTTTTCCCGACACTGCATCGGAACTAATGGTCAAGTTCAAAAAAAGATAGTTCGGATTTTCAACCTTCTCAATACTTTCTAGAATAACTCCTTTGTAATTTATGGAAACATTGGCAGTAGAAATATTTTGCCCATAAACCATCAGTTGTAACTTCTGATTTTTCATCCCTACCCACCAATTTGGCGGGTCAATTCTGCTTACTTTTTGTGAATAGCCATTCATAAAGAACAGAATTAAAGTAATTGATAATAAATGCCTTAACATAATTCACTTAACTTATTAGGTTATAAAAAAAGAGGTTGCCAAAGCGGACAACCTCTTTACAATTAGTTAAATATTAACCTCTTCCAATGGCATTAAGGTCGGCAAATGCCTCCTTAAGCCTAATAACTATCGACTCTTCGCCTTTGCGTAACCATACACGTGGGTCGTAGTACTTTTTATTTGGAGAGTCCTCACCTTCCGGATTACCAATTTGACCTTGTAAGTAATCCTTCTTAGCGGTATAGTAATTCTTAATTCCTTCCCAGTAAGCCCACTGTAAATCGGTATCGATATTCATCTTGATTACACCGTAGCTAATGGCTTCCTCAATTTTTTCCTTCTCAGAACCGCTACCTCCGTGGAATACAAAGTTTACAGGTTTCGCTGCGGTTCCAAATTTTTTCTCAATCAATTCCTGTGAATTTTTAAGAATACCAGGATTTAACACCACATTTCCGGGCTTATAAACACCGTGAACGTTACCAAACGATGCTGCAATGGTGAAATTTGGGCTAATCTTCATTAGTTCCTCGTAAGCATAGGCAACCTCCTCTGGCTGAGTGTAAAGTTTAGAGCTATCAACACCAGTATTATCAACACCATCCTCCTCTCCACCGGTTACACCAAGCTCTATCTCTAAGGTCATTCCCATTTTAGCCATGCGGGTAAGGTATTTCTTACAAATCTCGATATTCTCATGAAGTGGTTCTTCCGATAAATCGAGCATATGTGAACTGAAAAGAGGTTTTCCAGTCTCCTTAAAGTGTTTTTCGCCAGCATCGAGTAGACCATCAATCCAAGGTAGGAGTTTTTTTGCAGCGTGGTCGGTATGAAGTACAACAGGAACACCGTAGGCCTCAGCCATAAGATGAACATGCTTTGCACCACTAATTGCACCTAAAATACTAGCCTTTTGACCATCGTTGGATAATGTTTTACCAGCTATAAACGATGCTCCACTATTTGAAAACTGAATAATTACAGGTGAGCCAACCTCTCTGGCAGTTTCCAAAACTGCATTCATTGTATTTGTTCCTGTTACGTTAACTGCAGGAAGAGCAAATTTTTCAGATTTGGCGTACTCAAATAGGTCGCTCAGCTGTTTGCCAGTTATAATTCCGGCTTGAAATCGTTTTGTAGTCATAGTTAATTATGTTAAATGCACCGTAAAGGTAACACTTTCAATTTTATAACCTATGCAAAAACTTGCTTTTGCACAGGTATAGTTATTGAGCTATTTGGAAGAACCTTTTGCTCCTTGCCGTAAATCTTAAAGATTAATGAATCGCCAACCTCATTGAAAATTGTTACATCGCTGTTTGTAACATTAATCTTTAAGGTATTCTCGCGATACCAAACCTTGAAGCTGTACGATTTCCATTCCGTAGGAATTAATGGGTTGAAACTCAACATATCCTCACGAATACGCATTCCACCAAATCCTTCAACAATTGAAATCCAAGTGCCGGCCATACTTGTAATGTGTAAACCTTCCTTAACCTCGTGGTTATAGTCATCCAAGTCTAAACGGGCTGTGCGAACATAAAGTTCATAAGCTTTGCTCCCATTTCCAATGCGTGATGCTAGAACACTATGTACGCAAGGCGAAAGCGATGACTCGTGAACAGTGCGAGCCTCGTAAAACTCGTAGTTACGTTTGATTGTATCGGTATCGAATCTATCCTCAAGGAAGTACATACCCTGCAAAACATCGGCCTGTTTGATAAAGCAAGAGCGTAGAATGCGGTCCCAACTCCACTTTTGGTTCAATGGGCGTTCCTTAACATCCAAATCCTTCACTAGAATTTGCTCCTTATCCATATAGCCTTCCTGCTGTAGGTAAACGCCTAATTTATTATCTTCTGGATAGAACATATCACCACGAATCTCGCGCCATTTAACAACCTCCTTGCTATCGTCGAACTTGATACGTCCAACTAGCTCAGCGTATTTAGCTGAATCCTGCGATTTAACGTACTGAGCGGCCTCATCGGCGTACTCCATACACCAGCAAGCAATAAAGTTGGTGTACCAGTTATTATTTACGTTATTCTCGTACTCATTTGGACCAGTTACACCAAGCATAACATACTTGCCCTTTTCGGCTGAGAAATTAATACGTTGCGCCCAAAAACGAGCAATACCAATAAGCAGTTCAAGACCAAAGTTTACAAGATAACTCTTATCGCCAGTATAACGAACATAGTTATAAACTGCAAAGGCAATTGCTCCATTACGGTGAATTTCCTCGAAAGTGATTTCCCACTCGTTATGGCACTCCTCGCCATTCATTGTTACCATTGGATACAATGCCGCGCCATCCTTAAATCCAAGTTTTGCAGCGTTCTCAATGGCTTTATCGAGTTGCTTGTAGCGATACAGAAGTAACTGACGGGCAACTTTTTGTCCGTGTGTAACCATATAGAATGGCAAGCAGTATGCCTCCGTGTCCCAGTAGGTTGAACCACCATACTTCTCGCCAGTAAAACCTTTAGGGCCAATATTCAAACGTTCATCCTTGCCTGTGTAGGTTTGGCTAAGCTGGAAGATATTGAAACGAATACCCTGCTGAGCAGCCACATCGCCCTCAATGGTGATATCGCTATGCAGCCAAATTTCAGCCCAAGCGTTTTTCTGCTCCTCAAACATTCTATCGAAACCCTTTGCAATTGCTGCATCCATCGATTTCTCAAGAACCTTAGGGAAAGTTCCTTTCTCGTGATTCAAACTTGAAATAACTGCAGCAAACTTATAAAGAGTAACCTCATCGCCAGATTTTAGGTTGACAGAGAAACGGTTATCAACGTACTTCTCAGAGGTATTAACCTGAGGATTTACGTTTGCCTGCTGACCATTAACATAAACAAAATTACGCATTGCGTGCCCTACGTGAAAATCAAGTTTCTTGGTGCGACACACAATGTAACTTAAAGTATTCCCTTTGATATCGATAATATCCCAGAACTTTTCGCCGTAGTTAGAATCCTCGTTATGCACATCGGCATCGAGGTATGGCCTTAATTCTACAGTAGCATCGGAGTTAAGCACCTTTACGCTATAGCGAATAGCACCAATCTCGCTATCAACCATACTTAAAAAGCGTAACGCTTTAACTGCAACCTTTATACCCGATTGCAACTCGCAAATAAACGAACGCTCAAGGTATCCCTCCTTCATATTGAGTACCCTGCGGAAATCGTTTACTTTACATTTAGCCAAGTCTAGCACCTCATTGTTGATATAGACATCAATACCAATCCAATTGGTTGAGTTTATTACTTTTGCAAAATACTCAGGATAACCATTTTTCCACCAACCTACGCGGGTTTTATCGGGATAGTAAACTCCGCCAATGTAGCTTCCCTGTAGGGTACTGCCGCTAAACTTCTCCTCAAAGTTTGCTCTCTGCCCCATTGCACCATTACCAATGCTGAAGATACTCTCCGAAGCACGGGTGTTCTCAGGAACAAAACCTTCCTCAATGATGCACCATTCATCGTGTTTTAAGTATGAGTTCATACAGATACTATTTACTTATTACTTAACTCAAATCGTTAAATTAATTATATATCAATTATTTATGAAATAAAATAATCTTTCAAATTATCATATGTGAATTGCTTTAGATTTGGAATAACAAGGTTGGCCCTACCCAAATTGTCGGGACTACCAATGCCTACGCATCGCATACCTGCACTAATGGCGGCATCAATTCCTGCCTCTGCATCCTCAAACACAATACAGTGCTCAGGCAATTCCCCTAAAGCCTTTGCTGCAACGAGAAAAATGTCGGGAGCAGGTTTGGCAACTGAAACGCTGTTGCCATCAAGAATTGCATCGAAATGGTTTGATAGACCTATCCTCTCAAGAATTAATGGAGCATTCTTACTGGCCGAACCAAGCGCAACCTTAACATTATGTAGTCTTAACTCCTCCAGAAGTTCCTTAGCACCAGGGAGAATCTCATCGGGTGTCATTTTAAGGATATACTCCAAATACCACTCATTTTTTTGGGTAGCCATTTGCTCCATTCTTTCCAACGGAAAGGTAAGACCTCCAACCTCAAGCAGTATCTCAAGAGAACGCATACGGCTTACACCCTTTAAGCGTTCGTTATGTATCTCTTTAAACTCAAATCCTAACTCGTGCGCCAATCGCTTCCACGCCAAGTAGTGATACTTTGCAGTATCAACTACAACACCATCCAAGTCGAAAATACAAGCCTTAATAGGATTCATATACAGATTTAACTATGAGATTCTTTAACAAACGATACTGATAACGCAGCAAATAGCATTGAAACACCGGCCATAATTATCATAAAAATTGCACTCTCGTTAAAAACAAACTTCAACAAAGTGCCCGATAGAATTCCACTAATAATCTGAGGAACAACCACAGTTATATTGAATAATCCCATATAAACTCCAGTTTTACCCGCGGGAAGTGAACGAGCCAGAATTGCGTATGGCATTGCAAGAATAGCAGCCCAAGCAACACCAACACCAACCATTGAAAAAATTAGCGCATAGTGATTCTTAAATAGGTATATTGAGAGGAATCCTAAACCACCAAGCAAAAGCGAAAATGCGTAGGTTTTCTTTCTGCCAAACTTATCGGCTATCTTATTCATAAAGATTGCGAAAATTGCAGCGAATACGCTATAAAGCCCAAATAGAACACCAACCCAGTTGGCAGCCTCGTTGTATGCTTCCGATGTTGAGTCGCCAATAGTAGTTCCCCATATATGCTGAGATACCGCTGGAGTTGTGTAAACCCACATAATAAACAATGCAAACCAAGAGAAAAACTGAACAACAGCAAGTTGTCCCATAACTTTTGGCATACTAAATAGGGTTTTAAAGAACCCTGTATGCTCTGCGGCCTTCTCTTCCTCCAAAGTTTTTCCTTGGTACTCGGCAAACTCTTTGGGTGGATACTCCTTTGTTCTGAATACAGTCCAAAGAACCGAAACTAATAGTATAGAGCCACCTATATAAAACGACCAAATTACAGAATCAGGCACTTGACCTTCCGGTGCTGTATTTGAAATACCTATGTAATTAGTAAGCACAAATGGTAGGAACGAACCGATAACTGCACCCAAGTTAATTAGCAAAGTTTGAATGGAGTAACCTTGATTTGTTTGCTCATCGGG
This sequence comes from Bacteroidales bacterium, assembly GCA_008933525.1. Taxonomy (GTDB): domain Bacteria; phylum Bacteroidota; class Bacteroidia; order Bacteroidales; family Tenuifilaceae; genus SB25. The sequence continues at coordinate 6,100 of WBUV01000059.1, forward strand.
GGTCATATCGGCCACAAGGGAGCGGAATGGCTGGAAAGTCACATTAAACGATGCATCCATAAAAGCAAACATCAATGCTCCAAATAGTATTGGAGGAATAATAGCCACAGCCCAGTTTGCATTGGGTAAGAAAAACATACCTATAGCAGCAGCAATTGCACCACCAAAAATAAACGGACTCCGACGGCCTAAACGATTCCAAGTTCTATCGCTGGCTGCTCCAACCCAAGGCTGAATAACCAACCCCATTATTGGTGCTAAAAGCCAAAAGAAAGATAAATGGTGCAAATCGGCACCAAGGTTTGATAATATACGCGAAACATTGGCATTTTGGAGCGCAAATCCGGCTTGTACTCCAAGGAATCCAAAGCTGAGATTCCAAATTTGCCAAAAGCTAAGTTTAGGTTTCTTTATCATCATCAATAAATTATTTTTGATAGAATTCAAAAGTATGGTAAAAAAATGTTAAAAAAAATACATTCACATCACCAAACCCTTGTAAATAAATGAGTTTAGAGGCTACAAGTCGCATTTCAATCGTTTTCGAAGCACTGGAAAAAAAATTCACATTTCATAAAATATTTTTGCCTTGAAACCCTTGAAAAGTCGAATAAATAGGCCGTAAACGTTTGCGGAATTATTGAAAACAAAAAAGGTTATCCGTTTTGGATAACCTATATTAAAGTTAAATGAAAAACAATTACAATATGATTACTAGCAACTATATACAAATAAAGTATCTAAACCATTCACTATCAGACTTACAATTGCATTAGAAACTCTTACTTTTTCCATGATGAAAAAGTAAGCAAAAAATCTAGGCAAAACTATGCTTCTAACCGCTCTGCATAAAGTTAAGAATTTCTGCAAAAGTAGGCAAGCCCCTTTTGCGAAATTCTAAGACTTCATGAATTCACGCCTGCTCTGGCGCGCAGTTTTGCCAATCCCACCCGCTCACTTTTACAATCTTCATCTTGAAGTTCAAACTTTTTTACATCAATCGGTAGACTTCTTCTACATACTCTAATTATACAAAAAAGCTGTCAGGGTTTTAAACCCTGACAGCGTAAGAAGGAATCAATCTATTTAAAATTCCGATGTGAAATGGAACTTAATATCGGGAAACTTCTCTATGGCCATTTGTAATGAATAAGGCGAGTCGGCTAAGAAAACCTCGCGTCCTTGCTTATCGAGTGCCAAGTTATTGTACTTGCGGATACGAAAATCGTCCAACTGTGACTTATTGGTGGTTTCCATCCAGCATGCCTTGTAAAGGCTAAAATTCTCATACCGGCATTTTGCACCATACTCGTGCTCCAACCTGTACTGAATAACATCGAACTGAAGGGCTCCTACTGTACCAATAATCTTACGACCATTAGATTTTTGCGTGAAAAGCTGTGCAACACCTTCATCGGTTAGCTGGTCGATTCCTTTTGCTAATTGCTTGAATTTCAACGGGTCGGCATTCTCCACATACCTAAAAAGTTCAGGTGAGAAACTTGGAATACCTTTAAAGTTAAGGATTTCGCCCTCAGTCAGGGTATCGCCTATTTTAAAATTACCAGAATCTGGTAAACCTACAATATCGCCAGGATAGGCAAACTCAACAATCGACTTTTTATCGGCCAGGAATGCATTTGGACTGGAAAAACGGAATGTCTTATTGAGTCCTACATGCAAATAAGGCTTATTGCGCTCAAATTTACCAGAGCATATTTTTAAGAATGCTATTCTATTTCGGTGATTTGGGTCCATATTGGCAAAAATCTTGAACACAAACCCGGTCATTTTATCCTCGAAAGGAGAAATGGTTCTAACATCCGTTACCGTTGGCCTTGGATATGGTGCAATTTGCACAAAGCAATCGAGCAACTCCTTTACACCAAAGTTATTCAAGGCACTACCGAAGAAAACTGGAGCAACTTCACCTGATAAGTATGTATTGATATCAAACTCAGGATAAACCTCGTTTACCAGTTCTATTTCCTCTAAAAACTTCTGAGTATATGGTTTTGTATACTTATCGAGTTCAGGTGAGTGAATATCTTTAATTTCGATGATATCATCGGAAACGGTTTGTTTATCGTCGCCCGAGAAAAGGAAGAGCTTCTGCTCAAATAAATTATACACACCCTTAAAAGTTGGGCCTTGACTAATTGGCCAACTCAATGGGCGAACCTTTATCTTCAGTTCTTTTTCAATCTCATCGAGTAACTCAAACGGGTCATTCCCTGGTCGGTCTAGTTTATTGACAAATACAATTACGGGAGTTTTCCTCATTCTACAAACCTCCATAAGCTTGCGGGTTTGTGTTTCAACGCCCTTGGCGTGGTCAATAACAATAATTACGCTATCAACTGCTGTTAAGGTACGATATGTATCCTCTGCGAAGTCCTGGTGACCAGGTGTATCGAGAATGTTAACCTTATAGCCATTATGCTCAAACTCCATTACCGATGTAGAAACCGAGATCCCACGCTGGCGCTCAATTTCCATAAAGTCGGATGTGGCTGTTTTCTTTATCTTATTGCTCTTTACTGCACCTGCCACGTGAATAGCACCACCAAAAAGTAGCAACTTCTCAGTAAGAGTCGTTTTTCCTGCATCGGGGTGACTAACAATGGCAAATGTTCTACGGCGTTTTACTTCATCTAAACTCATTGCACTCAAATTTGGGAGTGCAAAGATACAAAAAAGTAAAAGGTATTTCTATTAAATGAACAATGTGTAATTATTTTACCTCATCAAGTTTCCCATCCTGCTTAGCAATTAGTGTAGCAATCATAGCATCACCAGTTACATTGACTACAGTACGGAGCATATCCAGAGGTCTATCAATTGCCATAATAAGTGCAAGCCCTTCAATTGGTAATCCCACAGAGTTCAATACAATAATTAACATTACCATACCCGCTCCGGGTACTCCTGCTGATCCAATAGATGCTAATGTTGCAGTAATTAGTATAATGAGCAGTTGACTAAATGTTAAATCGATGCCAAAAACCTGAGCAATAAAAACGGTAGCCACAGCCTGATAAAGGCTAGTGCCATCCATATTAATGGTAACTCCAACAGGAAGCACAAAACTTGAAATATCGTTATGGACACCCAGTTTTTTCTCAACCTGCTCCATAGTTACAGGCAAGGTAGCCGCACTTGAACTGGTAGAAAAGGCTACAAGTTGGGCTGGAAAAATTGACTTATAGAACTTTTTATATCCAATGCCAACAAATAATTTCAGGAATGTAGGATAAACAAGAGTAATAATTATAATTAAACCAATAATTACGGCTATGGCATACATCCCAAGTGTTGTAAAAAGATGCAATGATGATGAAATATTATCACCAGCAAAATCAACAACTAAAGCTGCCATTAATGCAAAAACACCAAATGGAGCAAAAAGCATAATGATATCAACTATTTTAAGGATAACTTCGTTCAAACCCTCCACAAAATCCTTAACAATCGAAACTTTAGGATGTTTTGCAAGAATTAAGGCCACGCCAAATATCAACGCAAAGAATATAACCTGAAGCATTAAGGTATTATCCGAAGCGGCACGAACAACATTTTCGGGGACAATATCAACTAAGAACTGCAAGGGAGATTGCTCTTTGAAGTTTTGGGCAACATCTTGCTTTGCTGCAACATCTATAGAGTATTTTGATATAAACTCAGTTCTCTTGTCATCTGGAAAAAAGTTTCCTGGTTTAATAACATTTACAATTACCAAACCTAACGAAACCGCAATAAGTGTTGTTAAAATGTAAAGTGATATTGTTTTAAGCCCAATCCTCGATAGTTTTGTAATGTCCGACAAGCCAGCAACGCCAGCCACCAACGAGGCAAAAATCAACGGCATAGCCACTAATTTCAGTAGATTTAGAAAAATTGTACCAAAAGGCTTTATATAATCTGCAACAAACTGATTGGCTCCCAGCAAAACGGCCACCACTCCTAAAATGAAACCAAAAAGCATTCCTAGTAGGATTTTCGAGTAAAGGGGTAATCTTTTAAGCATACGAATTGGGATATTTTTTGTAAAAATAGAAAATGATTGGAATGGCACAAAAAAAACCGGCAGGAAGCCGGCTTATAATTTTTATTATTCAATAACTATAGTGTTTGAATTGGACCTTTGAAATCTCCTTTAAATAGTATAGTATCGGTAACCAGACTAATCTCATAACTCACAACACTACCAAGGTTCTTCACACTAAAAGTTCCTCCCTTTATATTAAAGAGTTTTCCAGTATCCTGTGAAAAGTCATAGTTATAAAGGATAAAACACGAATCGGCAGAAAAGATTGGTTTCTTTGAAAAAATATCAATGGTATAATCTCCTTGCTTAATTTCCGCATCAGTTTCGGAATACATATAAAAGCTGATTAACGAACCTGTTCCAGACAAAACAGATGAAGACTGATCGTAACTAACACCATCGCCTAATAGCATAACGACAAATGGAGTACTTCCTGTCTCTGGAATTGTTGATGAATACTTATATTGATATCCTCTATACAATCTAAATTGACCTCCATTGAAAGTAATAATATTATTGGAAGTTTCATCATCGGTTCCACAAGAAGAGATTATTAAAACAATCGAAATTAGTAGAACTTTGATTGATTTTACGTAGTTCATTTTATTAGCATTTAGTGAACAATATATTATGCTAAAATAGAAAAAAAACATGAATATACTACAGAAAAAAAAAGAGAGGCAAAAGCCTCTCCATTTTTAGTTGTTTAGTGGCAACCACAACCGCAACCACCATTATCATTTTCATGTTTATGCTCATGGGCATGCCCTGCACCATGAACATGTCCATGTGATAGTTCTTCAACAGAAGCTTCACGAACATTAACAATATTTCCTGTAAAGAAAAGATCTTGTCCAGCCAAAGGATGGTTAAAATCCATAACTACAGCACTTTCGTTTACTTCAACAACAGTACCATCAAGAGCGTTACCTTCAGAATCGCGCATTGGAAGTCTATTTCCAATTGTTAATAAATCTTCCTGAAGTTCGCCATCAACCATAAATATATCTTTAGGCAATTCAACTATAGCCATATCGTTAACTTCGCCATATCCTTCTTTAGGAGGAATCATGAACTCGAATGAATCCCCTACAGCCAAACCTTTTAAGTTATCTTCAAAAAGTTGCAATAACTGGCCGTGGCCGTATAAAAATTCCAATGGATTCTCTGCAGCAGCAGTATCAACCAATTCACCATTAACTTTTAACTCATAGCTAATAGATACAACTTTATCCTTCGCAATAATCATGTAATTGTTTTTATTTAAATTAATAAGCTTCAAAATAACAAGATAATTTTTTCATAAACAAAAAATTCGGTCAATATGTTCTCTTT
>WBUV01000060.1 GCA_008933525.1 Bacteroidales bacterium
AGAATCTAACTTCGTTCAGGGTGGCTTACTTAACTATCAATCCGTACATGAACGATGGGTCTTATGATTTGGAATACCTGAATAAGCAGCCAGCATCGTACGAAACGGAATTCTTAAGGTGTGTAACATTTAGTAAGCCTTTAGCTATTAAAGTGGATGGTAAAAACAACTTAGGTATCATTTTGAAAGCAGAAGAGTAATTTTAAGCTAAGGATTGACATCAAATTTCGAAAAACCTGTTTAAGATCATGTTTTTATCTGATATTTTTCTTTTGAAATGTCATTATTAAGATTCAAATTTGAACAACTTTTTCAGGAGGAAATTCCTGAACTTTAAAAACAAAACTTACAGTTTTACACATTTAAAAAATTAAGCGATGAATGTACATAAACTAATGGCAGAGCTTGAGATGAAACACCCAGGTGAGGTGGAGTACTTACAAGCCGTTCGCGAGGTTCTTGAGTCAATTGAAGAGATTTACAACCAAAATCCTCAATTTGAATCTGCTGGTATTATTGAGCGTATTGTTGAGCCTGACAGGATCTTAACATTTAAGGTGCCTTGGGTTGACGATGAAGGTAAAGTTCACGTTAACTTAGGTTATCGCGTTCAGTACAACAACGCCATTGGACCTTACAAAGGTGGTCTTCGTTTCCACCCAAGCGTAAACCTATCAATCCTTAAATTTTTAGGTTTCGAGCAAATTTTCAAGAACAGCTTAACTACTCTTCCTATGGGTGGTGGTAAAGGAGGTTCTGACTTCAACCCAAAAGGCCGTAGCGATGCTGAGGTTATGCGTTTCTGCCAATCTTTCATGCTAGAGCTTTGGAAGATCATTGGCCCAGAAACTGATGTACCTGCTGGTGATATTGGTGTTGGTGGTCGTGAAATTGGTTTCATGTACGGTATGTACAGAAAGCTTGCTGGCGAAAACACTGGTGTTTTAACTGGTAAAGGTATTAACTGGGGTGGTTCATTAATCCGTCCTGAGGCTACTGGTTTTGGTTGTACATATTTCGCTCAAGAAATGCTTGCAACTAAAGGTATGACCTATAGTGGTAAGAGAGTTGCTATCTCTGGTTTCGGTAACGTTGCTTGGGGTGCTGCTTTAAAAGTAACTGAACTAGGTGGTAAAGTTGTTACTATTTCTGGTCCTGATGGTTATATCTACGACGAGGCTGGTATCAGCGGCGATAAAATTAAGTTCATGTTAGAGCTTCGCGCTTCTAACCAAGATATCGTTGAGCCATACGCTAAGAAATTTGCAGGTTCAAAATTCGTAGCAGGCAAACGTCCTTGGGAAGTTAAGGTTGACGTAGCTATGCCTTGCGCAACCCAAAACGAACTTGGTAAAGAGGATGCTGAAAACCTAGTTAAGAATGGTGTAGTATGCGTTTCTGAAGGTGCTAACATGCCATGTACTCCAGAGGCTATCGAGATTTTCCACAAGAATAAAGTATTATTCGCTCCTGGAAAAGCAGCTAACGCTGGTGGTGTTGCTACATCTGGCCTTGAAATGAGCCAAAACGGTATGAAACTAAGCTGGTCAGCTGAAGAGGTTGACGCTCGTTTACACCAAATTATGAAGAACATCCATAGTGCTTGCGTTAAGTATGGTACTGAGAAAGATGGTTATGTTAACTACGTAAAAGGTGCTAACATTGCTGGTTTCATGAAGGTTGCTAATGCAATGGTTGACCAAGGTGTTATCTAATCTTTAGATTCTATATAAATGAAAAGGAGCCTTTTGGGCTCCTTTTTTATTGATAACTTTTTTTAGAGTTTTTGGATATTGCTTATTAGCCATCCTGAGTTATTAGAAGATCTATTGAACTCCTCCACGGTTATAATCCAACCAGAAAAGATTATTGAAAAAGTCACCTTTTCGATACTTTTAATCTGAATTGTCTTGTGTTCGAGGCCTTTTATGAAAATCATGGTATTTGCTATTGGGCCTGAAAGGTAGTAAATAGCATTATCGGCCTCATTTAGTTTTTTAAGATTGATAAAGCTTGCCTCGTGACTATTTGGTGCAATAAAATGTTTTTTGATACTATCAGCATTCGAAGCAAATAAACTCGACTCAACGCCATTGATGACCCAGCGAGCCGAACGGTCGGGCAGAGCATCAGGAATCATCTCAACCTTAATTTGGGCATCATTTCCATAGCAAACAATATTAACAAGGGCCTCTGCCTTTACTTGTCCGCCGTAAAGACTAATTTCTTTTGGCTGTTGATGGTTCGTTATAAATGCAATAAACTCTGTACAGGTTACTCTGTATGTTGAGTCGTTGGAGTTGGTAAGCCTTTGGTCTTCGTGGTTGATTAGGTAAAAAAGATAGGCATTACGGGGAAATTTGCTGGCGAATTCTTCTGTGATTAAATTTCCTTTCCAATCGGTTTTATAGTTAAACCTATCGATAAATTCCCCGAACTGTTTAACCTGTAAGTAGTATTCCTTTGGTGTTTGAAGTTTGTCAATTTCAGGGATGTTGCTTTGTCCGATTGAAGCAAACTGGAATGTTATGGAAAATATTAAAAACAGACAGAGTTTGGACTTTTTCATTATGCCTTCTTTGTTTCTGTTGCTTTTATATTACCTAAGAACACTCTCCATTTCTTCTCATTAAAGAACTTATCCTCTACAAGATCTATAACAATCTCAATTTCTTTTTTTGTAACATCCTTGTAAACAAGATTATCGCCAGTAAAACCGGTGAATTCCTGAATTACCGTTGCGGAAGAGTAGTATCTGCCGTCTGGACCTTTAGTGAAACTTGATATATAAACAAGATCGTAAAATTTAATTACTACTGCAGTGTATGGGAGCGACTTTAGTCTGGCCAGATATTTTTCCATTGGGCGCGATTGTATGGTAACTGAACCATCGGGCATAATCACGGATGTTTGCATCTCGGCACCCTTGAAAAAGAGTTTTAGAGCCTCCTTCTCTGCCATATTCCTTTTTTCAGCGGGCTGATCCTTACTGCCAATGGTAACAATATGCTGTTGGAATTCCTCCACTTTTTGCTTGGTTTGCTCCTTGAACACATCAATGTCGGAATCGGAGAGGTTAATCTCATCAACAATTTTTGCCTCTTTACTGCTACTCGCAGTTTTAGAAGGCTCCTGCGAATAGGTTGTAGTTGCTATTCCAACTAAAAGAATAATTAATATTTGTCTCATAGACTGTAAAAATTGAAAAAACATTTAAAATTTATAGCTAATTCCAAACTTAACACCATATTTTGATATTCCAACTTTTTTTGCTGTTGTAATATTCCCAAAATCATCTGTAATAGTTTTATCATCGGAAACATTGGATAAACCATAAGTAAGTTCCGGAGCAAAGTATAGTGAGGTAAAGTAGTTTAAAGGATAAGTTATTCCGATAGCCGCTTTTATGGCTAAATGTACTGGAGATGTTTTTAAGTTACCGCCACCATTAATGTTTGTGCGATTTACAAATCCGTGTTCTGCATCGGACAATATTTGAACCGTTTCTGGATACTGCTCATAGAATCCAGATGTTGAATAGTTTCCAGAGATTTGATAGTTCGATTTTAGTCTGAACGAAGTAACTATTCCGCCTTCAAAATAAAATCCCCATATTTCGGGATTGCTATTGCTGTGAATAATAAAGGTTGTTGGGATAGAGATGTACTTGTATGTTAGGAGTGAATCAAAGTTTGACGAAATGCTCTTTATATGTGGCTCTCCGTTGATGTCGTTGGTATAACTAGTATTGGTAAACGAACCACTTAGATTTGCATTGGCAGAATATTTGTTAAAACTAAGCCCCATGTTAACACCAACTCTTTTAGCTAGATACCATGTTGCTAATATCTCGAAATTAATTGCCGATTTTCCCTGGTTTGACCAACCTAACAGAGGGTTGATGCTTAGATTATCGTTATTGTATGATGTTAAGCCTCCTCCCATAAAAACACCAAAATACAATCCTTCTCTTCTAATACTTGCAATTGATTTTTTTGGCAATTCCTGTGTTGTGTTTGATGTTTGGCTGTATAAATTAACTCCAAATTTATCGACACTGGCTAACTTAAAGTTCTTAAAAGTGTTTTCGTCCTTTTCAAAGGAAACCTTAAAGTCATACTTAGAATTGTCTCGGAATACAGTTTTCGACATATACTTTCCGGAAAAGAATTTTTCAATATATCCATTTATGTAAAACTTATCGTTGCCCTCGGGGATTACTTTTCCGTATTCTGCAGAGTCAAGGTTCATCCCAATGTTTCTAATCCCTTCTGGGTACGATTGTGTAAGATTTTTCTGGTATTCGGCGATGCTAATCCACCTTTGCTGTGGATCTGGTTCTATGTCGTTTACCACTTTAAGTGTAGAGTCTTTAAACAATCCTTTAAATGATATTGAATAGTAGGCTTTATCTTCTTCAGTCTCTTTTGGATCCGAAATTAGATTAAGGAAGTTAAGGTAATCGCTAAAAAGCATTTTTGTTTGATCCTTGATTAGTTGCATTTCTTTGTCGGAAAACGTGACGCTTTTTACTTCGGCTAATAGTTTTGAATCGTCCGCTAGTGTTTTTGCCTTGCTGCTTCGAACCCCAGCTATACGATAATTCTCAAACGTTTTATTCTTTTGAAAGAAAGCAATACGGAAAAGCACTTCCTCGGTTTGAGTATTGTTTTGCTTGTTCAGGTAGTTGCCATTCAGTCGCTTGGCGGTCATAATATCTACTGTGTAAATATCGTTGCCGTGCGATATAATATTTCCAGCCTTAAGGTTGTCGTAGTCAATAAAAAATTTCATCCCATCGGGGTACCATAGAAGCATATTAGCTATATATGTTTCCAACTCATATGCTTCGCTTAGTTTGTGCGATGGATCTAAATCGTTATAGATAATTGCTTTACGACTAACAAACAGGTCGATAAGTTTTTGGCTTACTTTATTTGTAGTTTCAAGGTCAACAACGTTGTCGGCAATTTCATTGTTGTATTGTTCGTATGATTTTAGAGTTTTAATAGCCTCATTATAAATAATTGCTTGTTGTTTTTCTGAAATTTCTTGTGCTAGGCAATATTTAAACGGGACTAATGCGAGTGCTGTAAATAATACAACTTTAAATAGAACGCTATATGGTGTTTTATTCATTTTTAGAAATGTTACTGTTTAACTACTTTTTTAACTAATACGTTGCCGTTGTGGCGGATTTTACATAAGTAAATACCCTTGGGTAAATCCGAAATATTTATATAAAAACCATCAGTGTCAGCAAATTGGTGTTGTTCCATAACGCGTCCAGTTGAGTTAAGTATATCAACATATAGCAAACCTTTTATTGTGCCACCAAGGGTTACATTGAATTGCGATTCTGTTGGGTTAGGAAAAATTAGAATATTTTCCTCAGATAGGCTTGGAATATCGTTGATAATATCTCCGGTTGGAATATTAATGATATCACTTTTGGTTGTGCATTCATTTCCTTCCTTAATTTCAACGTAATAATCACCCAGATTTCTATTTGCTACATAGTAATGAGTTTTTGCTCCCGGTATTGGAATGTTGTTATAATACCAAGTATAATCAGATGCTTTATCATTACTGCAGCCCACAATCCAAACATTGGGTCCTTTTGCGAAAATATCCGGCTTTGCAGGTGCTGGCTTAGTATTTAAAGTTAGGATATCAGATTCTACGGCGCACTCTCCTAATTTTGCTTCAACTCTATAGTCGCCTGCAGATAGTTTTCCTTTGTAACTTGGATTTTCTGCTCCATCGATATAAATGCCAGAGCGTTTCCATTGGTAACTAATTTCTGCAATTGAGTCGGGTACCATAAGTTTTACTATGCTTCCCGGGCAAAATAATGTATTATTATTTTCAACTACAATGCTTGGTTTTGATGGCATTGCATTTACATTAACAAGTACAAGTGGTGTTGATATGCTGCATAAATTTGTATTTCTAATTAGTAGATTATACTTGCCTTGTTCGCTAGCAGTGTATGTGTTAGATGTTGCATTTGCAATGTCCTCATTGTCTTTTCTCCATTGATACGTGTAGCTAGCATTTGGGCTAACAGAGAATGTAATACTTTCGCCTTGACAAAAACTAGTATTGCCATATGAAACAGCCGGTGCTATTGGTGCGGGATTCATTGTTAGTTGAATAGAATTCGACGATAAAGCCTCGCATTGATATTCATTTACCGCTCTTACTGTGTATGTTCCACTACCCTTTGCATGGAATGTGTTGTTATGTTGGTTCGTGGCTATTCCATTTAGCAACCACTCCAATCCATCCTGAGCAGAGGTTTGAAGCAGAATACTGTCACCGCTACAGAATGAGTTAGAGGTAGGTTGTTCAATGAAAGGAGAGGTTGGTGTTGGGTTAACATTTACTGCTATTGGATCGGTGAAAACCGAACAGTTGGAGGCATTGGTTAACTGTAGTTTGTAGTTACCGCCTAAGGTTGCCAAGATAATATTGTTAGTAGCTCCAGAAACGGGCTGGTTATTGTTGTACCACTGGTAGTTTAGGTTGGTGTTGTTTGCTACAGAAATGCTGACATTTTCACCTTCACAAATAGTTGTTTCTCCAGCCGATACTGTTGGTAGTGCTGGCGTTGGATTCATCGTCAAATTCACAGAGTTCGATGAAAGAGCCTCGCATAAATCGGTGTTTATAACCCTTATTGAATACTCCCCGCTGGTTTTTGCATAAAACATATTGGAGCTGTTTCCTGTGCTTACCCCATTAATTAGCCAGTCCATTCCATCTTGGGCTGTAGTTTGAAGTAGAATGCTATCGCCGTTACAGAACGAGTTTGTAGCAGGTTGTTCAATGAAAGGAGTAGTAGGTACAGGGTTAACAGTTACTGCAATAGGATCGGTGTAAGCCGAACAGTAGTTGGAAGCATTCGTTAACAGCAACTTATAGTTACCGCTTTGCGAAGCGTTGAAAATATTGCTAGTTGCTCCAAGAATGGGCTGATTGTTATTGTACCATTGGTAGTTTAGGGTGGTGTTGTTTATTACCGAAATGCTAACATTTTCGCCTTCACAAATAGTTGTTTCGCCATAGCTTACCGATGGTATACTAGGTTTAACATTTGTGGTTACAACTATTGGTAGAGAATGTTTTGAAGAACAACCATTATTAAACGAAGTTGTAAGCGTATAGTTACCTGATTCTTTTGCAACTATATAGTTAGAGTTTGATGTAAGCTGACCTAAATTACGATACCACTGATAGGTTACTCCGGATAAATCTCCTGCATTTATTTTCACACTATCGCCAAAGCAGAAAGTTGTGTTTGATTCTGGAGTAATTACAGGAATAGTAGGTGCGTCCTTAACCGTAATGGTTTTTACATCGGAAATAGCTTTACATGTATTGGAAAGGTTATTAACAACCTCAACTTTATAGTCGCCCGATTGTGTTTTTACTTTTAAAGCATTAGATTTTTCTGTAATAATCTGATTGTTGTGATACCAATTGTAGGTGTAATTGGTATTAAAGGGTACAGAGTAGGTAACGCTGTCACCTTTGCAAAATGAAGGGTTACCGTATTCTAGCGAGAGGGTTGCATTTGGTGTTGTTGTTACAACAATTCTTTTTATTGCCATTGCAGAACACCCATTTGCATCTGTTGCTGTTAATGATACGGTATAGCTGCCAAGTTGAGGAAATGAATGGCTATCAAGATCGCCATTTGTAGATATTGGAGTATTATCACCAAAATCCCATTGCCACTGGGTGTAGCCATTTGTTTGTGTGTTGTTCTTAATTGTTGTAGCCAAGCCAGCGCAAACATCTTCTGCAACGAATTCAACTTTTAAGGTATCATTCACAATAACTGTATCGCTGAAAGAGTATGAGTTTACAGATAGATTCACAACATGTTTACCTGGAGTTGTAAACTTGTGTTTTGGGTTCTTCTTGTTGCTATAAGTGTTATCTCCAAAGTCCCAAAGCCAGGTTGCCTGTCCCTCAACCATAGCACTATGATCTGTAAAACTTGTTGAATCACCTAGGCATACCGTATCTGCAGTGAAGAACGATGTGGTGGTAAATGTGTTAAGTGCCGACCAACCACTACTCTGATAACCTTGATCAATTGCCTGAACTTGCCATTCATAACTACCCAGCGGTAGAGATAGCGTGGCTGTGTTAGTTTTATATTTTCCAAGAGTAACAGTTCTGCGATAACCATTTTCTGCAATAAGTGGATTGTTGTACCATTCGGAGTCCCCAACTTTTCTAATTCTAACATCATAGGTCATTAATGATTGAGGTGTTTCATCTGTGAGTATAGCATCCCATTTTATGATAACATCACCTTCATTGTTCTGTGATGAAAGATTAACAGGAGTTGACGGAAATCTATTTGCAGAATAGTTCCCCGTTTTAATTATTGAATTGTTTTGTTTTACGCCTAAATAATCTAAGTTATCAACATCTCCATCATTATCATAATCTGCGGTGTATTCAAAATAAATTGTTTTGGGAATATCTAGGTTTGACTCTCCTTCAGTAAAGGTATTATCTCCATTGTTGTAAAAGATAGTATTATACGATACATTGTTTTTTATACCTTTCCTAACAATATCTATATAGCCATCTTTATTGTAGTCGCACAAATAAGAATAGTCCATCCTATAATCAAAGGTTTGCATATTGGTGATATATTTAATAGTTGGACTTGCATAAAAGTCATAGATAGCTACAATTGGAGTTGTTTCGTCTAAGTCTCGTGCAGTATAGAAAATTTCCTGAGCCCCATCATTGTCAAAATCGGCAACTAACACATTTTGGTAGTAATAATAGAACGGTCTACTAATTGTAAATGTATTATTTCCATTATTTAAGCCTATTGAAAATTCTCTACTAGATGATTTGTTATTACCAGTTACAACATAATCGATAAAACCATCATTGTTAAAATCAGCCCACTGGCCTATACTCCCTTCAATAAATGTATTGGGAATTAAAGTGTGTAGGCTAGTATTAAAAATGCCCCAGTCGTCGTTTTTTGGACTTTTCTTTCTTACATATTTTGGTGTACCTGAAGCATCAAAAACATATTCGATTACTTGTACTGTAAATGCTGTATTTGCGGACAATCCACTGATAACTACGCTGTCTTCTAGTCCGTTATATACACAGAACCAGTCAGTAGACTGTATGGGGTCTCCATAGGTGAATTTACTATTGTGAACATATTTTGTCCCCATAGATGGTGTTGCATTGTTAATGCTTGAGTCAGCTCTGCAAAAGACAACACAACGATTACCATTACCTCTTGTCCATTTTACTTTATATTCTGTATCACTAATTCTTAGAAAATTAAGTCCACTTGCTGGTATTGAGTCAACAAAGAATGAACTCTTCTCTGAGAAATTTCCTCCAATGTAACTATTGTCTATTGCTTGTACATTCCAATAGTATGTTTTACCTGGTTCAAGTTTAAATACTTTGAAGTTGTTCTGTTGGCAGTTTCCAATTGAAGCAACTCTCCTAAAGCCCGATGATGATGATGTGTCTGACATTGGAGAGGCAATGTCGAATGTGCCAGATGATGTGCCAACTCTTAAATTGTAGGATAATCCCAACGAAGGAGTATTGTCAGTTGTTACTTTATCCCAACTTAAAATGGTGTAATCATTAATAGATTTTGCATTTAAGGAAACTGGAGCAGTGGGTTTTTGGTTATTAATTGAAAGTAGATGATTATTTTGATATAATGTAGAAAATGTTGTGCCATCATAAGTATTGTAACCGGTTATAAAAAAATCCAAGTCTCTATCGTTGTCATAATCCACTAATTCTATAGATCCCTTACTCCCTGTTTTAAAGGTCATGTCAGAATAGCGCGAAAATGTTGCTTCACTATTTTGAAAGTAAATCTCGGTTATGTTAGTAATGGAAGTGCTATTATCTGTTCCACCAATAAGGATATCAATTTTTCCATCTTTATTAATATCACCCCATTGAGCAACTCCATTGTAAATACCTGGAATATCTAAATTTACAACTTCAGCAAATGCATTTGTTGGGAAACTATTTTTAAATATACTTGTAATTGCCCCTGCAGATGTTTTGCCGTTAATTAAGATATCCAAGTCGCCATCGTTGTCGTAATCGCCCCAAAGCGCGTTGCCGAAGTTTATGCCTGGGAGGGTAAAGTCGGTTTGTTCAAAAAAGTAATTGTTCTTATTGTTTCGGTAAATTTTTGTGATTAAACCTTTATTTGAGTTTCCTGCCATTATTATATCTAGATAACCGTCCTTGTCATAATCGCCCCATGCTACAGACCCATTATATATTGATTCTAAGTTGATCTGGTGCTGAGGTGTAAATGTATTGTTCCCATTATTTCGATATATTTTTACAAATAAATTCACGACGATATCTAACGATTTCCCGGTTAACAGCAAATCCAAATCACCATCATTATCATAATCGCCCCACGCAACTGAACTCTTCAATAAATTTTCGAATGGCATCGATGATTGTAATGTGAAAGTATGGTCTGCATTTTGTTTATAAAGTTTCGTTGTTGCACTGGATATTACCCCATTTGATAAATATGATGATCCACCAGTAATTATAAGATCCAGTAAGCCATCGTTATTGTAATCGCCCCATGCTGCATCACCGTCGGCTACATTTACAAAACCAGCCAATACCTCAGAAAAAGAATGGTCTGCGTTTTGTTTGTAAAATTTAGTTATACAGTTGTTTATGTTTCCATAATTAAATGTATTACCTCCATAAATGAGAACATCCATATCTCCATCATTATCATAATCTGCCCATCTTGATTTTCCTTGAACCAATGCGGGAATGCTGGTAGTTATCTCTTTAAATTCATCAATACCAACCGAATCTTTTACTGCAGGAACTGGCACCGACGTATTATAAACCCTTGATGTTCCTGAGTTTGAATAAGGGTAAACTTTGTAATAGTAGGATGTAGTGTCGGTAAAATTTGTCCAACCATTATAGGTTTGAACACCGGCTAAAACATTAACTGCACCTATTCCATCGGAGAGGTTATTATCATCAGTTACAACCGTTCCATTTGCTGGCGGGGTTATATTGTTGGTTTTCGATGCTTTAATAAGATAGCCATCGGGTATGTCGGTTTTGCAAACGACCCAATTGGATGATGAACCCGATAGCGCGGAGCCCATTAACGAGCCATTAAGTCCGTTTGCAGTAGCATCAAAAACAGTATTTAAGTTGGTGTTGGTGCCAAAAGCTACTCCTTGATTGAATTTATAATAGGCAAGTAAATTTGATTCTGTACCTTGGAGTTCTTTATACATATTGGCCGCAATTTCGGATTGCGATCGAACGCTATTCCAAACCCTGAATTCATCTACACTGCCTTTCAGATAATAGGAAGCAATTGGGGGGCGCCTGCCTATAGCGAATTCGCTTGTTGTGTTTGGCGGGGTAGTAC
>WBUV01000061.1 GCA_008933525.1 Bacteroidales bacterium
ATACAAAGCTATATTCAAGAAGAGCGGCTATATCACTGCAGTTTACAATGTGGATATTGTTGCTGAAACCATTTTTAAGAATCGTTTGGTTGTTTCACCGGTAATGGATATTAGCCAATTTAGGGTTGTGTTGGACTGGGAGCAACAGCCATTGGATTTGGATGCTCACTTCGTGAAAGCGAATTCTTACCATATTAGTTTCCGCAATACTCGAGTTTTAGCCGATGGAACAGGAATGCTAGACCGTGACGATTTGGATGGTTTTGGACCAGAAACTATCACTGTGGAAAGAATTGATGCCAATGGAAACTACGCTTTTTTTGTGCATAACTATTCTGCACACGAGAAACCAGGTTCGCCAAATCTTTCGGTTTCAAAGGCTACGGTTAGGGTTTATAGTGGTAATCGTTTACTAAAAACGTTCCAAATTCCCGAAGGTTTTACCGAGAAAACATGGAATGTTTTTAGCGTGATTAATGGACAGGTTGAGTAGCAAAATTGGTTTTGTCATACTGAGCAAAGCGAAGAACCGAGCGTTATTTGTGAGTTCACCGCAGGTAATCTTTATTTTTCAGATCTTTTGCTTCGCTCAAGATGACAAAAGATCATAATGATTTGCTTAATTTTAAAGTGTGAGTTAGCAACTCAATTCCACCAAAATTCCCATGTCCTGGGATAACCATTTTTGCATATGGGAACTTATCAATCACCTTTTTAATTGTTATTGGATAAGTCTTCAATTCGCCATCAACTGTATTCCCTAAGTTGGTTGAATGGGTACTTTTTGCCATACAGCCTGCAAAAAGAATTTTCTCCGAAGGAATCCACACTACAATGTTATCCATAGAGTGCGCAGCTCCTAAGTAGTAGCATAGAATTTCTTTATCGCCTAAAAAAAGTTGAAGAGAATCCTTAAATCCACCATCAGGATAGATCTGTCCTTTTTGTTTTAAAATATCTATGGTTAATTGATTTGCGTATGTTTTTACTCCAATCTTTTTAAGGTAATCTAATCCCCCTGTACAGTCGTTATGCCAGTGGTTTGGCACAAAGCCAATTATTTTTAGCTTCAAAGAGTCGGTTATGAAGTCAATCAACTCCTTTGTTTGTGTTATGGTTGTAGGTGTATCGAATAGAAACGCCACATTATTGTTGATTAATATTAATCCGTTGGAGGGAAATCTTCCAAATTTGGGGTCGTTGGTGTACGATATGTGAATAAAGGCGTTATCGGCTATTTTAACAAGGGTTATATCGTTGTTGACCTTAATTTGAGTATAAGTTTGTGCATAATTTGCTGATGCAATAAGTAGGCATAGAAGGAAAATAATAGTCCTCATAGTTGGGTTGGTTTAATGTTTTACAAAAATAGAGATTTCTCACTTCGTTCGAAATGACAAAGAAAAAGAATCCTTTACGAACAATTATCAAAGAGCAACCATCAACCTCTACTCGCTACAACGCAAACTTTTTTCTCCTTCTTAACTTCGCCTTTTAGGTTAAAGTATTCAATGTAGATAATGTAAATACCCACGGGAACCCTGCGGTTACTGAAATTGATTCCATCCCAACGAATTGAACCTTCGGTTCCAAGCAGTAAATTGTTTGCGAGGCGATAAACCTCCACACCAATTGAGGTATAAACCCTAATGTTTGCTAAATATCCGGCATCGGGTAGGTTATAATTGATAAGCAAATAATCTTCTCGCCCATCGCCGTCTGGCGAGAATGTTTCGGGCGATAGCGTGAAGTTCGACGTTGAGGTTGTTGCATCGGTGTGCTGAGAGTTTTTGTAGGTTGGCGTTGCAAACCCAACTACCTGCGATGCCGATTGCCACGTTGAGGCTTCATTCGACGGTAAGTTTGGATTGATTCGCTCCAGCGAAACTCCTTTGGTGTCATTAATCAACTTGTTATGCATCTTTTCGGTGTAGTTGAATTCATCAATTACTCCTAGTTGTTCATCGAGTAAAACCACATAGCCCTTATCGTTGTTAAACGAGGCCAACTTCGATGCCCATACAAAGGCATTCGGTTTTTCTGCTGTGTAAAACTGTTTTACAAGATCGGGATTAGTGCAAATAACAATATACTCGTATGGGAAAAACAACCGTGCTGTGTCCGATGCTGGATAGGTTTGATTCAAATCAAGAGTATTCAAATCCCTATTGCTTAAGTAGAGTTTTTTCAGGTCGAAAGTCTTGGTGGAGTTGTTGTAAAGTTCTACGAAATCTGTTCCGCCGGTATAAGGGTTGAAAAGCACCTCGTTTATTACAATTTCGTTGGCTAAAGGTGTTTGTGGGAGAGCAAAATCAATATCAACCTCATCAATTCTGTTGCCAGCAAAATCCATAACCTCGTCTGATACTGTTAGAGTGTATCGTTGGTTAGTTTCCATTGGGTTTGTCAGCATAATAGTAACCTCGTTGAAAAGGTTACCGCTCGAAATGATGCTGAGTATTCCCAGAACGCTTGGCAAAGCATAGTTGTCACTCAATGTAAAGCTAAGGCTATCCATTTGTTCACTATAACTTATTTTGATAGTTCTGTTATCCATCACCTCTGTAGCAACGACTCGTGGTTTGGTAATATCTGGATTCAATCCCGAGACTGAATTAGGTTCACAGGGTGTTCCTCCGGCTGAAGCTTGACTGGCTCTCCAGTTGCTTGCTCCTTCTGCTAAATTGGTAATGTCGATACATTCCATTGAGTAGCCGCCACTGTTTCGGGTTGCATCGTTATACCAGTTGCTAGTGTAATTGGCAAATGCAATAAGGTTGCTGTTGCTGTCGAACAGTTTTATCAGCATTCCATCGTTGAGAAGGGCGGGGAAACTTGTTACTCCAATAGTTTGTCCGTAAACCGAAAGATACCCCGATGCCGTGTTTGAGCAGACAACTGCATAGCTTAGTGGTGCAATTTTTACTGTAGGTAAAGTAACCGCAGTAGAGTTGAGTTGCATTGTCCAATCCGATATCGATACCGAATCGGAATCAGGGTTGTAGAGTTCAACGTACTCGTACTCTGGTAGGCCAATGCTCGGTGTCGGGTTTGCCATTATTTCGGTGATAACCAATCGGCCAAGGTTTCCCTCTGTGCCTATTCCAAACGTGGCACTATCGGATATGGCGTAGCCATTCTCATCTAAAATATTCGAAATGTTTAACTGTAGGTTACCCAATGGCATTCTCGATGTTGTGAGTAAAACCTCGTTGGGCTTTTCTACATTAAATTGTGCCGATTGAACTTCTATGCTTTCCCCGTTTTCTTTCTTAATGACATAATTGCTGGTGTTCGATGCGCTGGTTGGGTTTATGCCTTTGCAAAACAGAACCTTAACCGATGATAGATTCATCGATTTTACCGATTTAAGTATAGGAGGATACTCAACCGTGCAAATCTTTAAATTATCAACCCAAAGAAGCCCTGCTCTGGATGATGTGAATCCGAACTCCAATCCACCATAGTTAATGGCTATATCGCTTTTAAAAGTAGTTTCGCCGCCTAAAATCATACAGCCCGATTGCTTGGGTTGATACCAAAGCGATATCTTTCCCGTTGGCGAAAGTGTTAGTTTTAACTTAACCTCATCGTTCTCATTCCAGTCAAATGCTGTAACTATAAGATTGTTGCGCTTACTACCCTCGAGCAACCATAGCGAGAGCAAATCGTTACCACTGCTAGGGTTTATTCCAACTGCAATACCTGTTGCCGTGTCTAAGTTTTCCGATGTTGATGCTAACACAAAGTTGAAGTAATTGTCGGACGATGGATCCCAATTTCCATTACGTATGGTTACTTCCCACTCAATGGCTTTTCCGCCCGATGAACTTATGCCGATTGGAAATGTAAGTGTGTTTACCTTCCCATCGGGACTGCCAGCGTGAATAAGCGATTGTCCTCCTGCAATTGGGGTGATTGTGGAGAGTTTCCAGTTCTGAATGCCATTCCAATTTGGCGTTGTTCCCTCAAAATCTTCATTAATAGGGCAATTCTGGTTATAACCCACAAACATCTCGGGCGAATTACCTTGCTCTAAAGTTCCAGATGTTGCCTTGTACTGATATTTGCCAATGCTGTTGAGTTTAACTCCATCCCAATTTGAAGCACCATTGATTATAGAACTTATCATTGGAGATGTTTCCATTTGCCCGTTTCCGCTTTGGAGCAATAAACTTGCGCTTCCTGCGAAGTTGGTGTCGCTATTACCCAAACTGTCGGTTGCCGATGCCTTTACGTTGAATGCTTGATTGGGTAAACCAATAAATGGTACTTGGGCAAACGTGAGTTTTGATGCTACAACATCAATTTTACAGGATTGCCCGTAAATAGTTAGCGGAATTGTAGTGCTGAACGCTGTTCCACTTGTGGCCGATTGCAGCCCGTGGTTGCTTGTGGATATGTAAAATCGGAACTTTGTGCCATCTACAATGGCATTCTCCCGAATAAATGCTTTAATGGTAATATCGAGCGAGTCGTTATTTGGAATTGTAACGCCGTTCTCAGCAATGCTAAGCACAAATTTTCCGCTACTAACACTAAAATTTGATGTAATAGTTTCGTTTGGGGTTATTATAATAAATCCTTTAATCATTTGTGAGAGTTGAATTGCATTTTCGGGGTCGAAGGTGGCAAGCGTAATTGTGGTTGGAATCAGCGGTAAGCCATCCGATGTGCCTTTATCTTTTATCCGAAGTTTTAACACCTCAAAGGCGTTGCTTGCGTTGCTATTTGCCGATGAAACGTTAATTGTGTCTTCGCTTACGATTATTGGAACTGCAACGCCATCGTTATCGCCACAGGTAATAAATGCCGATGCCACATCGTCGAGCGTTGTACTTTGCGCCAGCAACGAGAATTTTTCAGGGATTGAGTAGTTAACCCCAGTATAGGTTACCTCTCCATTTACAATATTGGCCGTTTCGCCACCTGAAATTACAAGCGTTCCACTGCCAGCTGCCAGTTTTAGGTTCATTGCTCCGTTAAAATCTTTGTCGATATTCTCGTTTTTATCGGTGGCGGCAATTTTGGCCGTAAAATTCTCCAAAACGCCTACTCTTGCAGGAACTTCCTTGAACGATAGTTTTGTGGCATCAACCTTTATGGTAAAAATGTTTGAGGTTATATTTGAGACAAACTGTGAGGCAAACCCTGAGCCTTGCTCATACGCAGTAAAACCGTGAGAATTTTTATCAACGTAAAGTTGAATTACCTGATTATCGGTTAAATCCTTACTCTTTAGGTATGCCCAAATGCTTATTTCTGCTGATGTTCCATCGGCTAAAATTAGGGATTGTTCTCCAAAGAATATCTCAACTGTTGCTGTTTTAATTTGTACATCGGCGAGTGTAATTAGCGAACCGTTTCGCTTAACCAGAACTCCTTCAATTGCTCTGTTTAGCGTAGCGATGTTGGCTATGCTTGTTCTGCTTAGCTTGATATATTTGACGATTGTGGGGGCGTTATCGCCGCTTCCTGCATCGTTTATTTTAAGGCGCATTATCTCAACGGCTTTTTCAGGGCTTGTATTAAGCGATTGAATATTGACGGCTGCGGGTTGCGATGTTGGCTCGCTGGCTGTTGATGTGGTGTCGTTTACGGTTTGAATATCGTTGCTTATAGCCTCAACTAGTCCGCTACTCTCGGCTTTCATACTGAAAGTTCCTGTTGTACTGTAAACAAGATCAGACCATAGAACTGTTCCATTTGCGGCAGTTTTGGTAAGTCCACTAATCGATGTTAAAATTCCATCGCCTTCGTTTAGGCTTAGCGTTACAGGTTGTTCAAAGTCTGAATCGATACTTCCGAACTCATCGCAACCGCTAACCGATATGTCAAAATTCTTGTTCAATCCTACGGTTGTTGGTTGTTGAGTGAACTTGAGGTGTGTGGCTTGCACCTGAACAGTAAAGTTGTTAGATGCAACCGTTGAGGGAATGGAATTGATAAACCCAGAACCCGATATTCCAGCAATGAAACCATGGTTTTGGTCAATCTCAAAGCTTAGGCTGGTTCCTTCGGTTATTCCATTCTTAAGGTATATGCCTAGGGTAAATTCGTCCTTTGCCCCATCGTTTATAACCATTTGGGTTGAATCAACATCCAGAATAATTGTTTCATTGGTTATTTGATAATTTTTTATGTTGATATTGCCGCTTGGCCCTGTAATTTTTATTCCACCAATAATTGAACTCCATGGCGATAGAGTGGGCGAGGGGTTGTTAAATGCAACCCGCTTTACACGGGTAGGCTTATTATCTCCGCTGGCCATATCCTGAATGGCAAAACGGAACACATTAACAGCATTTTGCAAACTATTTGCCAACGATGATATTGTACCACCAGCAATTTGTGCGGTTGGATTAATTATATTGGTTGTGTTATCGTTGAGGTTTGCAGCATCGTAGGTTATGCTAATATTATCAGCCCAAAGGAGCATGTCGGCTGATGATGTGTAGCGGTAAAGTATACCGAAGTTGACAGATTCATTATGGTTGATATCCTCTATACTGCCGTAGTTGATCAAATCGGTAAAAACTCCGTTAACCGATGCTTTAAGCGTAAATGTTCCGTTTGCGAGGCGTTGAACCTCAATTGCACCTGCTTTTCCTGTGCCAATTTGGGTTTGCCAGTTTAATGTTGAAGTAAGAATTATTTGCGGTGTTCCGTTTGTTACTCTCCATATCTTTAGCAGGTCGTCGCTTCCAGTAAGGTTAACACCCACAGCATAGCCCGAGCCTGTCCCTGGAGAGGTCATTGTAGCACCATCGCTCATAAGGTAAACCCACCAGCTGTTCGATGCAGAAGGGTCGTTGCCATGCCTAATTAGCATATGCCAAGTTATATCGCCCGTGGATACATTCCATGTGGGAAGGGTATAGTAGATTGAGTCGGTAGCACTTGCGCTATTGTTAAATGTGTGCTTCAGCGAACGTGTTCCCACCAATGGAGATGATGTTGAGGCTTGCCACCTTCCTAGGGGTTTTTGAGTCCAAGTTGTTAGGTCATTAGACTCAAAATCAAAATTTATCTGTCCTATAACATTTAACGATAATACTGTTAAAATCAGGGTGAACAGTCGTTTCATTTTGTTTAATTACTATTTTTACGAACAATAATTTACAAAAAATATAAATACAAACACTTAATGTTTAACAATTAACAACTTAAAACAAATGAAAGTAGCATTGGTGGGCGCCACCGGATTAGTAGGTAAAGTTATGCTTCAGGTTCTTGAAGAACGAAATTTCCCTTTAACAGAGTTGATTCCAGTCGCATCGGAAAAGTCGGTTGGTAAAACTGTTAAATTTATGGGGAAGGATTTTGCAATTGTATCGGTTGCCGAGGCAGTCAAACGAAAACCTGCTATTGCTATTTTCTCTGCTGGGTCAGCGGCATCAAAGGAGTGGGCTCCAAAATTTGCTGAAGTTGGAACTACTGTTGTAGATAACTCATCGTGCTGGAGAATGTATCCTGAGATTCCGCTTGTGGTTCCTGAGGTGAATGCTAACGTTCTTAATCCTAGTGATAGGATAATTGCAAACCCAAACTGTTCAACCATTCAGCTTGTTGTTGCCTTAAACCCACTTCATCTGAAATATAAAATTAAAAGGATTGTTGTATCCACATACCAATCGGTAACAGGAACAGGAGTAAAAGCCGTAAATCAACTATACGCCGAAAGACAAGGCGTGCAGGCTGATATGGCTTACCCACATCCCATTGATTTGAACTGTTTTCCACACGGCGGAACTTTCCTTGATAATGGCTATACCACTGAAGAGCAAAAGTTGGTTGACGAAACCCGTAAGATTATTGGTGACCAAAATATTATGGTTAGCGCAACGGTTGTTCGCATTCCTGTGGTTGGTGGTCACTCAGAATCTGTAAACGTTGAATTTGAGAAGGAATTCGATTTAGCTGAGGCTGTTGAGTTGCTCCGCAACTCTGCCGGAATTACTATTCAGGATAATCCTGCTGAGAACCATTACCCAATGCCTCGCTATTCCGAGGGCAAGGACGATGTGTTTGTGGGTCGTATCCGTAGAGATATATCACAACCCAAGAGTATCAACTTCTGGGTTGTGTCCGATAATCTGCGCAAAGGAGCTGCTACCAATGCAATTCAAATAGCAGAGTTTTTGAACTCTAAAGGTTGGCTTCAGTAACGTCGGGATAAAGGAAATTATCGTAGGGATATCTGCCAACGTGGATATCCCTTACAGTTTTATAAAGAAGTTCCCTGAATTCCGGAAGATTAGTTTTCTTCTTCGCCGAAATAAAGATTGTATGCACATCCTTTTTCGCCATCCAGCTGTTTTTAAGTTCATTTAGGCTGATGTTTCTATCGGTTCGGGGCGTGTTGTCGTCGGCATCCTTTTCTTCCCATTTGTAGGCGTCAATTTTATTGAAAACAATAATGGTTGGTTTTTCCCCAGTTTTTAGTTCATGAAGGGTTTGATTAACCACGTTAATTTGGTCCTCAAAACTTTGATGCGATATATCAACTACATGAAGAAGTAAATCTGCCTCACGGACTTCATCAAGGGTTGATTTGAACGATTCTACAAGTTGATGGGGTAATTTGCGGATAAAACCAACGGTATCGGAGAGTAAGAATGGCAGGTTGCCAATAACCACTTTTCGCACAGTGGTATCGAGCGTTGCAAAGAGCTTATTCTCGGCAAAAACATCGGACTTACTTATTAAGTTCATCAATGTTGATTTACCCACATTGGTGTAACCAACTAGTGCAACCCTAACCATGCTACCACGATTTTTTCGTTGGGTAAGCATCTGGCGGTCAATTTTACTTAGTTCTTCCTTTAGACGCGATATTTTTTCGCGGATAATACGGCGGTCGGTTTCAATCTCAGTTTCCCCAGGACCTCTAAGTCCAATACCACCTCGCTGACGCTCAAGGTGAGTCCACATTCGGGTTAGTCTTGGTAGCAAGAATTGATATTGCGCGAGTTCTACTTGAGTTTTTGCATAGGCAGTTTTTGCTCGTTTGGCAAAAACATCAAGTATCAGGTTGGTTCTATCTAAAACCTTTCGTTTAAGTTCATGCTCAAGGTTACGGAGTTGGGTGGGGGTGAGTTCATCGTCGAAAATTACCATGTCAATTTCGTTTTCCTCCACGTAGTTGGCAATTTCCATTACTTTTCCTTTTCCAATGAAGGAGCGGGAATTGGGAATATCAATTTTTTGAAGAAACCTTTTAACCGTTGTGGCTCCTGCAGTATCGGCCAAGAACTCGAGTTCGTCGAGGTACTCAGTTACTTCATCCTCCTTTTGTCCAGGCAGTATTACTGCAACCAGAACGGCCTTCTCCTGTTTTTTCTCAGTGCTAATGGGTGTAATCATCTAAATGCTTTGTTAATAAAAATCATTCAAAGTAAACTAAAAATTTGTTGAAATAAAAAAGCCGAGGGTGTCTCGGCTTTTCTTACAGTCATCAAGAATCTATAATTCATTTAAAACAAAATTTATTGGTAGAGTGAACTTTACCCTTACAGGCTTACCATTGTGTTTGCCTGGAGTCCATTTCGGAGACTTTTTAATAACTCTTATAGCTTCACTTATCAATGATTCATCTGCTTTTCTTATAGATTTAAAATTGGATAAACTGCCGTCTTTTTCAACAACAAATTCAATGTAAACACAACCTGAAATTCTATTTTCTTGAGCTTCTTCAGGGTATCTTAGGTTCTTCATTACAAATTCATTTCTGAATTCATCCAATCCTCCTTCACCAAATTTAGGCATAACTTGAACTATGATAACAGCCTCTTCAACTTCTTCTTCTGCACGGGCTGAAATGACAGGGGGTAAGCCGTTAATATCCTCTCCTGTGAAAATGTTTTCAGGGCTTTGTTTTGGTGTCAGATTATTATCTATTACATTTATTTTATCAGAATAAAAGACCTCATTAGGGCTGGGTGGAGTTTTTATTTCATCAGGTTTAGTAATTGGAATTTCTTCAATAAAGTCTGTTATTTTTGGTGCTTTGACGTCTTTTAGATCAATGTTTCTGGTAGATTTCCATTCAAAGGCCATAAGAACAAGAAGCATCGATAAGGCTAAACCAATCTCAAAAAACAAAGATTTTTTGTTCTCAAGGTCTGCTTTTGATGATTTTTTAGGTACCATAACTTTTGGTTTTAGAGGTTTGTTATAAAACGTTAAAGTGATGGTGCGTAGTATATTTTTGCTATTCTTTTTAATGAGAAACTTGAAAAAAATGAAATAAAAAAACCCTGAACAAGTCAGGGTTTCTATTACTATATTTTAGGTTACTGGAGTACGAAAATAATTGGAATTGTAAACTGAACGCGTACTGGTTTTCCACGTTGCTTACCAGGTTTCCATTTTGGTGAGGATGAAACAACGCGAACAGCCTCTTTGTCAAGTGCTGGGTCTACGCTTCTTACAACCTTAACGTTGGTAACTCTACCATCTGGCTCAACAACGAAGTTGATGAAAACACGACCTTGAATACCGTTTTCTGCTGCAACATCGGGGTATTTCAAATTTTTTGCGATGTAGTTATTACGGAATTCATCAATACCGCCAGGACCAAAACTTGGCATCTCCTCAACAACCACAAATGGAGTATATTCTTCAACTTCTTCTTCTGCATCGTTGAATTCTACAATTTTAACGGCTGCATCCTCTTTGAAGTCAGAATCAAAGATGTCAGAGTTATCCTTAATGTCAACGTTGTCTTCAACGATTTTGATAACGTCAGTAACTTGAACAACTTTAGGAGGCTCAGGCTGCTTAATTTCATCTTGGCGAGTAATATCCACCATTTCCTCTTCCATTTTTACTTCCTGAGTTTGAAGCTGTTCAACATTAACAGTCTCTGTTGAAGTCCATTCAAAGGCCACAAGAACAACAAGCAATGCTGCTGCTAATCCTATCTCAAAAAAGATCGATTTTTTGTTCTCGAGGTCTGCCTTAGGTGATTTTTTCAGTTCCATAGTATTATTTAGTATCTGGTCTAAGTATAACGGTTACTTTTTTGTTTTATTGCAAACGAAAAATTTTAGCGCTACAAAGCAACAAATTTTTTCTGTTTCTTACAATTTTATACGCAATTTTTTAAATCATGTTAAAAAAATAAATCAAGAATGTGTAAAATCGTTAAAATAATTTAATTTTGCAGGCGTAATTTTTAGTTTTTAGAGTTATAGTTCAGTTGGCTAGAGCGTCCCGATGGAGTCGGGAAGGTCAGGGGTTCAACTGCAAGTAATGGATAGTATATATGGGGGTATAGCTCAGTTGGCTAGAGCGCTTGCATGGCATGCAAGAGGTCAGGGGTTCGACTCCCCTTACCTCCACGGAGAAGGTTCGAGAGTATCGAGCCTTTTTTATTTGGTCCAAAGTAAGCTTCATGAAAAATATTTCTCATGCTTACTATTCTGGCAGATATTTATGGTTATAAGTATTAGCC
>WBUV01000062.1 GCA_008933525.1 Bacteroidales bacterium
CCTTAGAGCCTTAGCGTTTGTTTTTGAACGCAAAGCCGCCAAGGCGCAATGTATTTATAGCAATAAATAACTTTAACGAAATGGTAAAAATAAAATCATTCAAGGGTATTCGCCCACCAAAGGAGTTTGCAAAGGAAGTAGCATCGCGTCCTTACGATGTATTGAACTCTGTTGAGGCTCAAGCTGAGGCAGGGGAGAAGTCGTTACTTCACATTATTAAGCCAGAGATTGATTTCAACCCAATTATCGATGAGCACTCTCAGGAAGCTTACGATAAAGCCGTTGAGAACTACAAGAAATGGAAAGCAAATGGCTGGTTAGTTCAGGACACTGAGGAAAAGTACTACATCTATGCTCAAACTATGGATGGACGCACTCAGTACGGACTTGTGGCTGCTTGTCATTTCGAGGATTATATGGAGGGTAAAATTAAGAAGCACGAGCTTACCCGCCCCGATAAGGAGGAGGACCGTATGATTCACGTTCGTAACCAGAACGCAAACATCGAGCCTGTATTTTTTGCATACCCTGCAGTTAAGGAGATGGACCAAATTGTTGAGAATGTTGTGAAGAACAACAAGCCTGTTTACGATTTCGTGGCAGAGGATGGTTTTGGTCACCATTTCTGGGTTATCGACGATGCTGCTGTTAACAAGCGTATCACCGAGATTTTTGCTGCAGTTCCTGCACTTTACGTAGCCGATGGTCACCACCGTACAGCTGCTGCTGCACGTGTTGGCCTTGAGAAAAAGGCAGCAAATCCAAACCACACTGGTAATGAGGAGTACAACTATTTCTTGGCGGTTATCTTCCCCGATAATCAACTGAAAATTATTGACTATAACCGTACAGTAAAGGATTTGAACGGCTTAACCGCTCAGCAACTAATTGAGAAGTTACAGGCTGGTTTCGAGGTTAAGGAAATGGGTACAGGCATTTACACCCCTAACAAGCTACATAACTTTAGTATGTACCTTGAGGGTAAATGGTACTCGTTAACCGCAAAACCTGGAACCTACAACGATAACGACCCAATTGGTGTACTCGACGTTACAATTCTATCGAACTTGGTTCTTGAGCCAATTCTTGATATCAAGGATTTGAGAACATCAAAGAGAATTGATTTTGTGGGTGGTATCCGTGGTTTAGGCGAACTTCAGAAACGTGTTGATAGCGGTGAAATGAAGGCTGCTTTTGCCCTTTACCCAGTTTCCATGAAACAGCTAATTGACATTGCTGATACTGGCAACATTATGCCTCCAAAAACCACTTGGTTCGAGCCAAAGCTCCGTAGTGGTATTGTAATTCACGAGTTAAAGTAATAGCAACTCAATACTGAAAAGCGCCTTTAGGGGCGCTTTTTTGTTTAATTACCCTAATAAAAAAAGAACCTAGCATTTATTCAATGCTAGGCTTCATGAGGAAGAACATTTGATTCCTACAAAGAATCATCGGAGTAGTTAGTCTTCATCACTATCGTCAAGTTCAATTGATTCTTCTAATGCCTCAATAATTTTCTCGGCAAGGTCATTGTTGCCATCGGCATCGTCTGGTCCAATTTCAATAGTTCCATCGTTATTGCCGTCTTTAGCTGTTGATAAGTTAAATGTAGTTAGGTTGTTAATGATTTGAGCAATGTTGAAATCGATGTAAAGTTTAAGATTTTGCTCATTTAATACGAAGTTGGCGTTGTTAGCAAGGCTAATTTCAAACTCAACCTCATCCTTATACCAAAGTTTAAAAGGAACGTCGTTTATTTTACCCGTAATGTAAATTGATTTGTTATACATTTCCTGATTACTGCTGTTTAGGCAACGATCAAATTCAAACTCAACTTCTTCGTAGGCTGCATTAGGAATAAGAGTTGAACCAATTGATAATCCATTAAGTGCATCGGTGGACATTAGGTTGATTAGGTAGGGGCCTTGTAGCTCCTGAGCCTCAATAATGCTGTCGTTAAGTTTTTCTTCCCACTCATCGGTAACGTCAAACTCAATTTCATCAATATTCACCAAAAATTTTTCAATTACAATGCCTTGGTTTAAGGCATTTTTAGTTGGAACTGGGGTTGGTAGCGTTGTGCTAGACTTCACAACTAGCTGAACTTTACTCTTACCATCATCTTCGTCTTTCTGACATGATGCGAATGCAACTAAAACTAGTGCAATAACTGATAGTGCAAAAAACTTTTTCATGGCCTTAAAATTTAAGTTATTAATAATGATTGATTGTGTTCTTATGTTTATAAGACGAAATTGTAAACGCGGAGGTTGGAATGGCCAGAAAAATATTTGAAAATAAAACGAAGTGATGCTGAAACAGAAGGTTTTTACCTTAAGATATTATAGTATAAGGTAAATCTAAGTTCTATACTAGAGTTTCGTGTTTTGTTTAATGAAGAAGGAATATTGCTATCGCCAGCATAAATATTTGAGATACCCCACTTTATTCTATAGCCCGACGAAAGGGTGATTCTGTTGGATAGTAAAAGATCAATTCCATTTCCAATCACAATACCATAGTCGTTGTTGTGGTAACGGTAATTTACCGATTTCCGTTCACCCGCTATTGTTTCGGAAGCGGAGTTCAGATTTGAAAAATAGAGGCCTATGGTGCTAGTGAAGTTGAAATAACTTGATTTAATCCAACGTTCTTTACCAACATATTTAGCCGAAACTTCAATCTGTGTGTAATACAAAGATATGTTTTTGTTACTATACCTTCCGTATAGGTATTCTTGGTACGATTGCCCTGTTTTTGATTTAAAGAATATGCTAGCTTCGGTTCTCCATTTCTTTGAAAGCTCATACATAATATCAAGCCCAAAGTCGGGGTAAATATTTACTTCGGGTTTGGTAAGGCTATTCCTATTAAATGCATTAAAGGTTTCGTTGCCGTATAGCCAAGTGTTTTTAATAGCTGTAGTAATACCAACAGATAGTTTCTTGTTATTTTCAACTTGATTTATATCGTCACTTTCAACTTTTGCCTGGGCAATAATTATGTGTTTATCGGGTGAAATGTTGTTGTCTAGGTCTTTTGCGTTTATTGGGCGAAGTTTGTTGATTCTCTCAGTCTCCTCTTGTTTGTCAGAGTTGGTATTTTCTGTGCTTTTACTATTTGTTACATTGGAAATGATCCTAATATTTTGGTTGCCGTTTAATCGATCTTTTTTGTTTGGATTTGATGGCGATTGTGTGTTGTCGCTTATTATTGATTGCGATTGTATTTTCGAGTTGTTTGTTGTTGCATTGGCCGATGGACTTAATGTTGCTGTTTGGTTCAGCGTGGTGCTTTTTTTGTTTATTAACCATAATCCCGAAATTCCTAGGCCTAAAATTAACAAGATTGATGCTGCCCAGGAAATATTAATCCAAATAGAACGTGTGCGTTTTTCGGAGTCAAGTTCTGCTGCAATATTATCCCAAACCTCATCAATATCTAAACTATTGGCAATATCATTCCAAAGACCTTCAGGGGCTTCATCCTTGGAACTTTCCAATTGTTTCCGATACTGTTCTATTATTTCTTGTTCGTTCATTTCACAACTTAACTTATTTTATCCACTCCTGTAAAAGTTGCCGTGCTCTGCTAAATTGCGATTTCGAAGTTCCCTCCGTTATACATAGCATCTCTGCAATTTCTTTGTGGGAGTATCCTTCTAATGCAAACAGGTTAAAAACCACTCTTGCCCCTTCAGGTAATCGTTTTACCTGAGCCAGAATATCTTGCGATTCCAAAATCCCAAATTCCTCACTACTGCTTTGTGTAGTGTTGGAAATTTTTTCTACGTCAACAAAACTGTTTTCTTTCCCTTTCTGTCGGTAATGATCAATTGCCGTGTTTGTAATAATTCGCCTAATCCAACCTCTCAGCGCACCTTTGTTGTCGTATGTGTTTATGCTTTTAAAAACTTTAACGAAAGCCTCCTGAAGAATATCCTTGGCATTATCCCTGTCCGGCTCATACGCTAAACAAATGGAATACATCTCGTTTGCATACTTCCTATACAGGAGTTCTTGTACCCTTCGGTCGTTTTTCAGACAACCTGCAATTAATTGCTGATCAGACAAATCAGTCAACATCGTCATTTCTTCCCCTTCAGTTAATTAAAGCATTGTAGCTTTTATTGTTTTCTCCATCCGAAAAAGAAACAATTGATATAGACTAATGTTTGATTCCGAAGAAACCAGAATATGCCTAACATCACCCTCTTCATCCTCTACTATTGCTTGTTCAAAATAATCTCTACTAATCCCTTCAATTGCCTCGGCCGGATTCATTTCAACAAGCATATTGTATGTGTTATCCTTTACAATCGAAACGGGTGTTGTGTTATCGGAATTTGTCGCCTCGCAGCTGAATTTCTCCTCAGGATTAATGGCAAAGTAAATAGGTAGTACTTCCCCATTAATTTTAGTATAGTTCCCAATTATAACCATACCAAAATCGTCAGAGTCGATATTTTCGTCTTCAAATATATCGTCGTCAATTTCCGAAAGCGATAAATCCCAGCCCATATAGTTGTATACGCCCTGAGGTAAATCAAAATAGGTAACGTACTTTTCAGGCTGACCAACATTTATGATAATTGTTCCATGCGTTACTCCTGGTTTTGTGTCAAAGTGCACATCTCCCCCTTGTTGGCGTAAGCCAATGAAACTTATAGTTCCAACACAGAAAATCGACTTTGATAGTGTTAAGTAGGATTGCGTGCTGGTTGCTTGGTCGATATTGATGCTAAAATTTACCTTAACAGGATGTGTTAATTCATCTTTATCACAACCAAAAAGTGTGGATAACGAAAGAATTAACGATAGGCAAACCACATTTATATTCGATAGTCGAGTAGCCATAGTTGAAATGTTTAATAATAGTATAGACGATAATTTATAGTTAAAGGTTGGAATTCTTTTGAAAAAAATAAAAAAAGACCGGATTATAATGTTCCTCGAATTAATTAATAACGATTATTCCATATTTATTAACTCTGATATTATGAAAAAGCTTTTTTCGCAACTTGTTTTGTTCTCTTATTTATTATTGTATTAATATTATAAAACCAACAACTATTCATCAAAGTTTTGCCCTTAGGCAAAAAATCCTAATTTTGCACAAAAGCATTTAGTAATGAGCATTCAAACCAATATTCAGGAAATTAAGAGTTCACTTCCACAACACGTTACCCTGGTGGCTGTTTCTAAAACACACCCCGTAGAGGTTATTATGGAGGCCTACAACGCTGGTCATAGGATTTTCGGGGAAAATAAGGTGCAGGAGTTGGTTTCAAAGTACGAGGTAATGCCCAAGGATATTGAGTGGCATCTTATAGGACATTTGCAGTCCAATAAGGTTAAGTATATTGCAGCGTTTGTTAGCCTTATTCATTCGGTGGATGGTTTAAAGTTGCTTGAGGTAATTGACAGGGAGGCTCAAAAGCACAATAGAGTTATCGATTGCTTGTTACAAATACATATAGCATCGGAGGAGACAAAGTTTGGCCTTTCGGCCGATGAACTGGAGGAACTGCTCAATTCCAATGATTTTAAGGAAATGAAGAATATTCGTGTAGTTGGCTTAATGGGAATGGCAACCTTTACCGATAATATGGCTCAGGTTCGCATGGAGTTTAAATTCCTTAGTACCCTTTTCAAATCGGTTAAGGCAAAATACTTTGCCGATAAGTCTTGGTTCAAGGAGTTATCTATGGGTATGTCGAGCGACTATACTGTAGCAATAGAGGAGGGGAGTACAATGGTTCGGATTGGCAGTAATATTTTTGGTCACAGAAACTATAAATCAAACTAATTTTGTAATTTACGCCTACTAAACCTAAACGCAATGGCAAATTTTGAAACAACTTATTTGGGATTAGCCCTAAAATCGCCCTTAATTGTTAGTAGTTCGGGGTTAAACTCGTCTATCGATAGAATTAAGAAGTACGAGGAAATGGGGGCAGGTGCAATTGTGCTAAAATCGCTTTTTGAGGAGCAAATAATGCACGAGGTCGATAACCTTGCTCAGTACTCCGACTATACCGAGGCTGTCGATTATCTTAAGAGTTATGTTACTGCAAACAATGTGCAGTCGTACATTGAGATGATTAAGCAGACTAAAGCCGCTGTTAAAATTCCTGTAATAGCCAGTATTAACTGTGTAAGCGCATCGCAATGGGTAACATTTGCTTCTCAAATTCAACAGGCCGGAGCCGATGCGTTGGAGGTAAACGTATTTATGTTACCTACCGATGTTCGTAAAACTCCCGCAGAGTTGGAGGAGGTTTATTTCGCTTTAGCCGATAAGTTAACTAAAATTGTTACCATTCCAGTTGTTTTTAAGTTAGGAAACCACTTCACCAATCCTCTTAGAATTATTGAGCAGTTGTGGTACAGAAAGGCTAAAGGTGTTGTGCTATTCAACCGTTTCTTCGAGCCCGATTTCGATATAAACACCATGAAGGTTGTTCCTGCTTCTGTATTGAGTAATCCTGCCGATTTAAGAAATACGTTACGTTGGGTTGGAATGGCTAACCATTTAGTGCCTAAAATTGATATCTCGGCATCAACTGGCGTTCACGATGGCGATGCTATGATTAAAATGATACTTGCTGGAGCATCTTCGGTTCAGGTTTGCTCTGCAATATATAAGAATGGCCCACAGCATATTGCTACAATGCTAAATGCAATGGCCGATTGGATGAACAAGAAGGGCTACAAGTCAATTAGCGATTTCAAAGGCTTAATGAACTATGGCAAAATTGAAAATCCATCGCATTACGAGCGTAGCCAATTTATGAAGTACTACTCTAACTACGAATAGTTGATATATAAAACCAAAACAAAGCCGATGGATTTTTCCATCGGCTTTGTTTTTATATAATAGTGTCTGTTTTTTCTTACTTTCATCTTCCTACTCCTCTATCTTCCTCCGCCAAACTCCTCCATAACCAGAATCATTTGCTGAACCAGAGGTTGTTTATCTTTAGAGATTTTCTTAACCTCATTTTTTAAATATAAGGTGTATTCAGCAATCTTTTCGTCGCTGGTATTATCCAATGCATTCTCAATTACACTAAAAGCCTCAATACTGGTTTGGTAGTCCGCTTTGCAGAGCAAGTCCATGAACAGTTCAATTTCGTTGCTGAAATCTAACCTGCTTTGCCAGCATACCGAAACTAAGTGTGAAACATCGGACGAGTTTTTTTTCTCTTTAATTGTTTTGATGATTTCTACTGCAGCAGATTGATTTTTAATATCAACTAAGAAATTAACTACGGCTTCTTTCAGAACATCACTGCGCTTAGTGAAAAGTAGATGAATTATCGAATCAATCATATAATCTTCACCATTTTCTCTAAGTTCCTCCAGTGTGGAAATTATAAATTCATCGGAACCCTCCTTAAGGTTTTGCTCAAATATTGCTTTTTTAGTATTGATATTGCTGCTCTTGCTCTCCATTTTCAAATAATTTTTCACAAAGGTAATCATTGTTGTAAGAGAAAAGTAAGGATTTGTAAGTTGACATAAAACAATTCGAAATAATTCAATAGAAATAAGTGTTAGTTTAGCTCTCCTTAAAAAAACATCTATTTATATTGACTTTTTCAAATTTATATTAACTTTACTTGTTGAAAACATTAGACATTGTTATTTACCCGATAAAATCTGCTTGTATGGTAATGGGATTAGCCAAAAATCCGTTAGTTTTACTGGGATTCGCACTTGCAATATTAGTGAGTGCTTGCAATACAGATAAAAACAAGGATAGTTCCTTGCAACTTAATGCCGAAGATCTCGAAGCTGATAGTTCTGCAACGGCCGGAATTCAGTCCGTGAAACAAATCTTTTACTCTTTGCCTTCTCCCTTGGAAACAGCGTTAATTCTTAAGCGTTCTGGAGCCAAGTATAATGAGGAAATTTTAAACCCAGTCGATAACCTTACCAAGTATAATACCAATAAGAGTATGGCTTTAAATCTTGGTATTTACAGTACAGATTTAAGCTACGCTAGTTTGTTTGACCAGACACAGGCAACCATAAAGTTTATGACGGCATCAAAGAAAATGGCTGAAAATTTGGGTATCCTAAACGCAATTGATAATTCAGTAATTCAACGATTAGAGGAGAATGTTAATAATAGAGATGTAATAATGGAAACTATTTCTGAGACATTTCTCAATACTAATTCAATTCTAGAGGAGGACGATAGAGTTGCAATAGGCTCAATTATTCTTGTTGGAGGATGGCTAGAAGGATTGTATATTGCTACTTCGCTTGTTGAGGATGTGAAAAGTACGGACAATGAGTTGGTTGACCGAATTGTAGACCAAAAATTTTCCTTGGAAACAGTGCTAAATCTTCTTAATCAGAATATCGATAATCCTGATGTTAAGGATATTCACAATGATATTCTTGAATTAAAAAAGATTTACGACGAGGTTCAGATTTCTGTATCTAAGGTTGAAGTTGTTCAGGATAGTAAGAGTAAGGTAACAACGCTTAGCTCCAAAAATGTTGTGACGGTGAATCCTGCCGTTTTCAATAAGCTAAAACTTAAAGTTAAAGAATTGCGTACAAAGTATACTGCATAATTCAATAATTATGAGATCATTTTCGTATATATTTATTCTAAGTTTGTTTTTGCTACTTCCATTTTTGGGCAATGCTCAGTGCAAAAACTTCGCCAAGAAGGTGTGTAAACTAGAACTGAATCCCTATATTCACGATGGTAATTTTAATGCTGCTATTCTTACCGAAGGTGAAGATGCCGAACTATTTAAAACATTTTATGCAGGTCAGGAGTATCGAATTTCTGTTTGCGGTTCTGAATCTATTCCTACTGTTGAGTTTGTTGTTATGGATGTAGACAGGAAAGTGTTGTACACCAATGCCAAGAACAATTTTGCTACATCATGGGATTTTAAGGTGGAGGCAACACAGCAGTTAATTATTGTAGTTAAAGTTCCCACATCGAACGATAAGAACACAGAAATACAGAGTGGTTGTGTCGCAATAATGTTTGGTCTTAAAACCGATTAGTTTAATAGGTTTAAACATAATAATAAATGCCGCTTTTGCGGCTTTTATTATTTTAGAGTTTATCGTTTAAGAATTTTCCAGTATACGATGCTTCATGTGTTGCCAACTGCTCAGGTGTTCCCTCGAATACTAAATATCCTCCACCATCGCCGCCGTCGGGACCTAAGTCTATAACCCAATCGGCACACTTTATTACATCTACATTGTGCTCAATAAGAATTATGCTATGCCCTTTTTCGATAAGCGCATCGAAAGCGGAAAGCAATTTTTTTATATCGTTAAAATGTAGTCCTGTTGTAGGCTCATCAAAAATGAAGAGTATAGATTGATTACTTTCATCCTTTTGCAGGAACGATGCAAGTTTTACACGTTGACTTTCGCCACCGCTCAACGTACTCGATGCCTGTCCTAGTTTGATATATCCCAAACCTACATCCTGCAATGGTTTTAAGCGCTCAACAATTTTCCGTTCGGTTGATGTTTTTCCATTATCAAAGAACTCTATGGCTTGGTTTACAGTCATCTCAAGGATATCGAAAACATTGGCATCCTTGTATTTTACCTCAAGCACTTCGTCCTTGAAACGCTTCCCTTTACAGCTTTCGCAAATAAGGGTGATATCGGCCATAAACTGCATCTCAACGTGAATTACACCCTCGCCTTGGCACTCCTCGCATCGGCCTCCTTCGACATTGAACGAGAAATGAGCAGGTTTAAAGCCACTCTTTACAGCGTATTGTTGCTCTGAGAGCAACTTACGAACCTCATCCCATGCTTTTATATAGGTTACAGGGTTACTGCGCGATGATTTTCCAATAGGATTCTGGTCGACCATCTCAACCCCTTTAATCACTCTAAAATCGCCTTTAATAGCATCGAATTGGCCAGCCCTTTCGCCAGAACCAGTTAGCTGCTTTATTAGTGCAGGATAGAGAATTCCTTTGACCAATGTCGATTTTCCTGAACCACTAACTCCAGTTACAACAGTTAGTGCGTTTAGCGGAAATTTTACTGCGATGTTCTTGAGGTTATTCTCCCTTGCACCTAGTATTTCAATGCTGTTATTCCATTTACGACGCCTAGTTGGAACTGGTATTTTCACCTTTTGGGTAAGATACTTAGCCGTAAGGCTATTGTTAGCCTTGCTCAATCCTTCAATATCGCCTGCATAAACCACTTCGCCACCCAATCGGCCAGCGTATGGACCAATATCAATGATATAATCGGCCGAGCGCATTATCTCCTCATCGTGCTCAACAACAACAACGGTGTTGCCAAGGTTCCGGAGTTCCTTTAGTACACCTATTAATAAATTCGTATCACGTGAGTGTAAGCCAATGCTAGGTTCATCCAGAATGTAAAGCGAACCCACCAAGCTACTTCCAAGCGATGTGGCCAAATTTATACGTTGCGACTCACCTCCCGAAAGCGTAGCCGATAAACGATTAAGTGTTAGGTAGCCTAGCCCAACATTATTCATATAGTCTAAACGGTTATTAATTTCCGTTAGGATACGTTTTGCAACACCAGCATCGTGCTCATCCAAATTCAACTCCTTGAATATCTCCGATAACTCAGAAATAGGAATGTTAACCATTTGCTGAATGGTGTAGTTGCTCACTTTAACGTACGAAGCCTCGGGGCGTAATCGAGAGCCCTTGCAGGCTGGGCAAACTGTTTTGCCCATATAGCGCGATAGCAGAACTCTGTACTGAATTTTGTACCTTTTTTCCTCCAGTTCCCTAAAGAAGCCATTGATTCCTGTAAAATGGCGTGTGCCATCCCAGAGTGTTCGTTTCTGTTCCTCGGATAGTTGGTAGTAGGGTTTGTGGATAGGAAAGTCGTACTTGGAGGCGTGCTCAATTACCTTATCCTTGTACCAGCTCATACTTTCACCTTTCCAGCATGCAATGGCTTCTTCGTAAATTGATAGTCCTCTGTTGGGAACCACCAAGTCCTCATCAATTCCAATTACTTTACCGTAGCCTTCACATTTTGGGCAGGCGCCAAGCGGACTGTTAAAGCTGAAAAGATGCTCGGTTGGTTCCTCAAACTTAATTCCGTCAATCTCAAAAATGTTGGAGAAGTGCTCCTCCAAAACCTTATCGTCCAGATGAATTTTAAGCAAGCAAAACCCGTTGCCTTCGGCAAATGCTGTTTGAATGGAATCGGCAATTCGGCTGAGGAAATCCTCCTCGTGCGAAACTGCAAAACGGTCGATAACCAAGCGTAATTCTGCCCCTGAAATGTTGATTAATTCTCGAATTTTATCCTCATCAATCCTTACAGTTTGGTCGCCCACTTCTACGCGTGTAAAACCTTCGCGGGCAAGTTCATCGAGCCTTGCTTTTGGG
>WBUV01000063.1 GCA_008933525.1 Bacteroidales bacterium
CATGTACTTTTTCCCATGTTCACCGCCAAACTGATCGACAAAACCATCGGAAAACATATAAACAATATCGCCAGACTCAGTGATTATTTCATGGCGAGTGAACGGTTCATTTGAAAAATCGTGCAATCCAATTGGCATTTTATCTGCCTTTATTTCGGATAATTGAGAATTACGTATATGGTAAAGTGGATTATTTGCCCCGGAAAATTCGAGTAAGTTAGTCCGGTGATTATAAACAATTAGAGCAATATCCATCCCGTCCTTGGTTTCGTAATTTAACCCCTTTTGATTTAACGACTCAATAACCTGTATCCGAAGGTGATTTAACAAATCATCGGAGTGCTTAATATCAGGCTTTGCGATAAGTTCATTAAGGAAACTAATGCCAAGCATACTCATAAACGCACCAGGAACGCCATGCCCTGTACAATCGGCGGCTGCAGCAAAAAACAACTCGGAACTTGGAATGTTACGAATAAAATAGAAATCGCCCGAAACAATATCCTTCGGGTTAAAATAAACGAACAATTCGATGTAGGACAACTCAACCTGATCTTTAACAGGAAGCAATGCTTCTTGAATTCGCTTAGCATAAACAATGCTATCGGTAATTTCTTTGTTTTTTTGCTCAATTTCGATATTCTTTTCAAGGATTTCGTCTTTCTGTTTAACTACTTCTGCAGTCCTTTCGGCAACAATTCCCTCCAATCGCTTTTTATCGGCTTCGAGTTTTCGTGTATAGTACTTTACGGCCAAAACAAATAGCACAGTAACCAAAACAGCATAAGCAATAAATGCCCAAATGGTTCTATACCAAGGAGGTTTTATGCTGAACGAGAAAATTGCCTCTCGGCTCTCATGCCCATAAATGTTCATTGCTTTAACCCTGAAAGTATAGTAACCCTCACGTAGATTGGTGTAAACGGCTCTGTTGATATTTGACCATTTGGACCATGAGGTATTGTAGCCTTCGAGTAAATAGCTGAATTGAACAGAGGACTCATCGTGAAAAAAAGGCGATGCTAGCGTAAACGTTAGATTATTGTTTCTGTATCGCAACACAGGCTCTGCAGTCCTTTGCTGATTAGGCGATGGAAATAGCAATGTATCGCCCTCAATTATTTTTTGCAAAGAATAATTTCCTCCAAATAACAAGTTGTCGTTTGTTAAAACTGTCCTTATAAGTACATCGAACGATTTGTTGAGGGTATCCTCATAGTTGTTATTGTAGCTAATTAACCCCTCGGATGTACATATCCAAGTTATGCCATTCGGTTCCGTTAAAAACGACTCAATCGACATTTCGGGTAGCCTTTTGAATGTTATTGAGTCCAGAGAATAACCCCTGTCATTTGGAGTTGCCTTTAGCAGTCGATTATTATTATTTATCCAAAGTGCACCTACGAATCCATCGTAAATGCCATTAATAATCTTGCCATTGGGGTTGTTTGGAAAATTGAGTATTGAACTAGGTTTAAAACTGTTCGATTCGATGCTATACTCGTAAAGCCCAGTTCGGCTTGTCACAATTACTTTATTGCTCGTTTCGAGGTAGTAAACTCTTAAATCGGAATTCGAGGGTAACCCATCTTTTGTAGTATACGTGGTAATATCATTGGAACTTGATATCTTAAGCACGCCATCAATTGCTGTCGAGGCCCAAATATTGCCTAGTTTGTCCTCGAAAAGACTATAAATTTCCTTTCCGCTTTCAGGAATTGCTGCTGCATTCCATTTTCCGCCAGCCCATTTTACCCTGTAGATTCCTTTGCTGCAGCCCACATAGAAAGTACCCTCATTAAGTTTTGAAACGTATGCCGAGAATGCCGTAGCTCCCTGAACATATAGAGGATAAGCCCGGCTCCCTCTAATCTCAAAAAAATCATCGCTGGTTGCTGCAATCATCTTAGCCCCACCAATCCTCAGCGGAACGCTAACTAACGAGTAAACAAACTTGCCCTTTAACTCATCAATCTCCTTAAACAATGGAATTCCATTCTCGTTATAGTCGAGATACGATAAACCAGTAAATGTTCCCACATAAAGCACATCATCATGCCTTAAAACCGAGAGTACAGTTCCGTTAAGGTTACTCTCCTTACCAAACATTCGAAATGGTGAGTTATACTCAAAACGAGTAATTCCATTATCGAGCGTAGCCCACAAAACTCCTTGGTTCTGGTTATAAAGCAAATCTGAAACCGTAGAGCTTTGCATTCCTGTAGATGAGTTAAAATTCTCGGTAATATTTGCCTTTGTATCACTGAGAAACACACCATTGTCGAGTGTGGCAATTGCAAACCCTTTCTGTGGAATTACACAACCATTGTAAACACTTGACTTCGACAGAATGCTACTTGTTTTTTTGTGAATAGCCTGCTCGTTTAAAACAGTAACCTTTTTTTGTGCAGTATTATATGAAAACAACCCTTTATAGGTAATTATTAACCACTCGTTAACACAAAAGGGAAATACTTGAATTATATCCTGATCGACCAATGGTTCAACACCCTGCATTTGAACCATTTTATTGTTGATTAGTTCCAGCAAACCCTGCTTATAGTAACCGTTAATAATTTTATTATCGATACTAAAACTGTAGAAAGCCTCGTTGGGTAACTCGATAGTAACTAGTTTATTAGGAAATTGAAAGTAAAAAATATGCGAGAAAGCACAAAAATAAGCGCCATTTGGAGTTGCATAAGTTTTCCAAACATTCGTGAATCTTACTTTCGAAGTATCTACAAGGTTTGTAAGCGAGTAATATGAAGAGTTTCCCAATTTATCGGGAGCAATGTACCCTATTTCGCCAACAGAACCAACAAAAACAATATCATTACTATCAACCGCCAGCGATTTGCATTGAGAGTTGTTGGCAATTGCAATATGACGCCACGATACCCCATCGTACTCAATAACCCCCTTAGATGCATTAGCAAAATACATTATCCCTTTGGAATTCATTGCCATAGCAACATTGGCACCTGGAGCAAGGTATTCTTTATAGCTGTAATTTCGTTTAAAAGGATACCCAAATTGGTTATACTGAGAGTAGACGTTTGAACTGACCAACAATTGAAGAGTGGAAAGAAATATAAATGAAAAAAATTTATACAGAGTTGAAATGCACTGTTTTTGGAAACAATCTATTTTCATTTCGTCCTCTTTTATTATTGATACATTATTTGTTTGGCTAAAACAACTAGCCTAATCAAATTTAAGGAGTTATAAGTTAAAAACCTACTTAATTCATAAGAAAAACGCCAAGCATTTTGCTCGGCGTTTACATATTCAAAAAGATTGTTTTTATTTGGCACTCAAATCTTTATAGCATTAAACTCAGACATTGACTATTACTAAGCTTTAGTGGTAATATTTAATAGTTTACTGTTTCGGATGGAGTGCTTTTCATTTTTATCTCAAGCCGCTCTATTCTTTTAATTAATTCGTCAATTAAAATATTTTGCTGCTCAATTTTTTTCTTCTGCGAATCAACCTCAGTTGATAGTTCCTGAACGGCTTTAACTAGAGGAACTGTAAACTCTGAGTATCTTAGCCCATAGTAATCCTTTTCGTTTTTGGCTTTGTCCACGCCGCTAAAAACATAACCTATGCTTAAAGCTGCTTCCTCAACTTCCTGGGCAGCAAATCCGGTTAGTAGCATGTTTGCTTTTTCTTTCTCCATGTCGAACAACCTCAGCGAATCCGGTGTATTAAGAAATGCGGCTATTTTGTCTATATCAAGATAGTATGTTATAGGTCTTAACTTCATTATAAATTCCAAACCCGGCACATTGCCCTTTACCTCTTTCTTAAATCGTTTGTCCGACAATGTTGACCAACCAACCTGTCCACCTATACTTGTAACGGAACTATTTCCAATTCTAACTTGGTTGTTTGCGGTGTTGTCCGACAGATAGCCAAGAGCCGTTGCATTCGAATAATAAAGATTACCAGCAAAATATCCTACCCCTGTATTATAGGTTCCTGTAGCTCCGTATCTCAAAGAATTCGCGCCAAAACCTGTATTATATTTGCCAGAAGTATTTTCATTTAATGAGTATGCGCCGAATGCACTATTATATTCTGAGGAAGAACTGGATGCTTTTAAACTTTGAGCTCCAAACGAAGAATTATAACTTCCGTATTGGCCTGAATTATAGCCAAAGTAACTATTTTGGGAACCGCTTAAACAAGGTCCCGCAGTACTGCCAACCATTGTGTTATAATTACCTGTGGTTGTAAACCCTACAGAATAGCCAATCATAGTATTTTCGATACCGTTATCGCCAGGGTCTGCCCA
This sequence comes from Bacteroidales bacterium, assembly GCA_008933525.1. GTDB lineage: Bacteria > Bacteroidota > Bacteroidia > Bacteroidales > Tenuifilaceae > SB25. The sequence continues at coordinate 4,304 of WBUV01000063.1, forward strand.
TGGAAATGCTACAATATCGGACCAACCAACATAAACATTTTTACCACCTGTTCGATTATACAATCCAGAATTACGCCCTATGAAAACATTCTGAGATCCTGATGAATTTCTAGTACCAGCATTATCGCCCACAAAAACATTATACGAACCACCCGTGTTCTCATCACCTGAGTTTGCCCCTACAAAAACGTTTTTTATTCCAGTATTGACGTTTCCGGCAAGATGACCAACAAATGAATTGCTGGGAGTGAGCCTAGTGTAGTGTTCTTTTAATGTACCATTTATGTTTTCTGCAGCGAAGCCCTGTGTTTCATCATCAGTCCATATCCGTGCTTTATCAGGTGAAATCATCAAAAAGTTATTTGTAAGCGCCTTGGAGGTATTGCGGCCGCTAACTGCAAAAATGCCTTTGCTATCCTTTGTTGTCCCGTCCTTTACAATTATTCTTACCGAATCTTGATAAACAATAAAAACTGAATTGCCATTCTTATCCTTCACCTCGAAAAGTGGTTCAGCAACAGCAGCAGATTCACTCCCCTGCACAACCATTCTAGCAGTGGGCGTTGTTGTTCCAATACCAACTTTACCACCATTTATTGCAGCATAAAGAGGCCCACCGACAAAGAGTCCAGGCATAGTTGTCGTTCCATATCCGTTTCCTGCCGCTTCTAGGTATAGTGTTCCATAGGCATACCTGAGTTGATGGGCAACTGCACCCCAATGATGAAAGAATATTGATGCCTGTCCATTTGTCGCTGTTGGTCCAGGCCCTCCAAGTTCCATATTATATGCATTAATATTACCCGCATTAAGGCCGTAACTACCTGCAGCTATTTTGCTTGTGGCCCTAATTTCTCCAGAAACATCAAGCCTCACGCTTGGCCATACTCCAATACCAACATTTCCATTTCCAAGAATATACATTCTTTCGGCATTTTCTGTAATAAATCTAATTGAAGTATTCCCATTGTTTGTGCCAGATGCTAAAAACAGAGTACCCCAATCCGCAGACCCCACAAAACTATGTCCAGCTATCCTAATATTTCCTCCAAGTCCATCGCCTCTGTTTACCATTAAATCACCCCCATTTACATAGAGCCTATATGAACCAGGATCTGTTGTTCCTAAACCAACATTGCCATTTGAACCCACATACAGCTTTCCTTGATTCAAATAAAGGCCAGCGAGGTTCCCCGACAGATCGTACGATCCAACTTCGTCGCGTCCAATTCCAATATACCTAGCATCGTCGGCAAATTTTGCAATCTGGGTATTGGCAGTTAAACTTTTTACTGTAAGAATTTTATCGGGAGCGGTGGTTCCAATGCCAATGTTAGTGCCATTGTTATAAAGCATACTGTTGGCCACCCAGGTTGTCCCATCGTGGCGAAGCGTTTGTCCCGTAATTCCAGCCACCAAGGGACCCTCGGGTCCCTGAGGTCCTTGAGGCCCCTCGGGTGCCTCAAACTCAACCCAATTCGTTGAATCTTCCTTTGGATGACTAACTGATGGCCCAACAGGGTTCTGGCAAATCCACATGGAATTTACTCCTACTGTACTGGAGGATTCATCGAACACATAGTCGCCTTCAATATAGATGGAATCGGCGCTCCAATTTCCTCGGAGTGTTAGTCCTACACCAGCAGGGCCTCTTGGTCCCTCTGGCCCAACTTCGCCCTGCAGGCCTTGAGGACCTTGCGGGCCTATCTCACCCTGAACTCCCTGATCGCCCTTTGGACCAACCTCTCCTTGAATTCCTTGGGGACCAGCTTCACCCTGAATTCCTTGAATGCCCTGAGGTCCTTGTGGCCCAACATCTCCAGTAGAACCTTGAAGTCCATCCATAGAGATAATCTCCCATGAATCGCCATCCCAGATGTAGGACTTTTTATCTGTCGAATTATAGTAAGCATTGTTGATATCTGGGCTTGCAGGTGCTGCTATACTAGATCCCAACCAACTTATAGATACACCATTAACTCCAGGAATTCCTTGTGAGCCTTGAGGCCCAACCTCTCCTACCAAACCCGGAAACCCATCCATTGCAATAATTTCCCAAGAATCGCCATCCCAGATATAGGACTTCTTATCGGTCGAATTATAGTAGGCCTGATTTTTGACTGGATCGGCTGGCGGAACAGAAAGTTCTCCAAGCCAATTTATGCCTAATCCATCAGCAGCATAGAGCGCATAGGGAACGGCTTGTAGTTGCTGTACCCCCATACTAACGTAAGATGTTGCTCCATCGGGCTTAACATCAAGTTTCAAATATACACCTCCCTGACCCCAGGGTATTGAACTCATCGCTCCTGATGTAACAGTTCCCTGTCCTACTACTAAACTGAAAAGCCCAAGCGCATTAGTGGTTAACGAATGTGTTTCGGAATAATACACATCAACGCCATTGCTATTAGTTAGGCTTACTATTAGCGATGCCGTTTTGTTTGCCAAAACCTGACCTTCGGCATTCCGCAATACTCCTTGATACGAAAACCCTGCAGGCGACTGTGACAATGTATATAGGTGAAGGGTTACACCTAGAATCAATAGGCCTATTTTTTTCATGACGCGATATTTTATGGAATTTAAAACCACTAAAATCCAATAAAACCAAAGGCCAGAAGACTTTATTTAATACCTAATTCATTCGAGTCGGCTGTTACTTTAACAAGTTTTTCAAGTGCAATTATGCGCCTAAGTAACTCATCGTTTAAAGTTTTTTGCTCGTCGAGCATTTGCTTTTGAGAATTATTTACTTTCTTTTGAAGCTCTAACTCTTCGGATAATTCTTGAACAGCCTTAACCAAAGGAACAGTAAACTCTGCATAGCGAAGGCTGTAGAAATCTTTTTCATTTTGGGGTTTATCAACTCCACTAAAATCATAACCAATACTCTTTGCAGCTATTTCAACTTCCTGGGCAGCAAAGCCTGTATAAAGAATTTTAGATTTCAGATTATCTGAATCAATGAGTCTAAGAGAATCGGGAGTTTGCAAATAACCTGCCAATTTATCAACATCAATAAAATAAGTTATTGGACGTAGTTTAAGTATAAATGAAAGTCCTGGAACATTACTTTTAATTTCTTTCTTAAATCTAATGTCTGACAGATTACTCCATCCAGCATACCCTCCAATGCTCGTAACAGAAGTATTGCCGATTCGAACTTGGTTCCATCCTGTGATTTGAGTATTGTAACCTACTGCTGTAGAATTATTATATTCCGAACCGGAGTAATAAGCATAATATCCAATAGCAGTATTACTACTTCCCGTTGTTAAAAATCGCCCAGTAAGATTACCAATTAACGTATTATTATTCGAATTAAGGTTATAACCAGATTGATACCCCATACAAACATTATACGAACTAGTGGCCTGTCTTCCAGCGCCATATCCAACAAAAGTATTTCCGCTACCAGTACTATTAGTATAGCCTGATTCTGTTCCCAAATAAGTGTTGTTAGCTCCATCTGTATTTGTCAATCCTGCTGCATATCCAAAAAATGAATTTTTATTACCAGTGCTATAATAACCAGCACTTCTTCCAACATAGGTACAATAACTCCCCGTTGAATTTGAATAACCTGTACCTGACCCAACAAATGTGTTATCGAGTCCTGTTGTATTATTGTATCCAGTCAGGTGACCAATCAAAACATTTCTAATACCGGTGGAATTGCTGTATCCTGCTTTATATCCAAAAAAGGCATTCGCATTACCAGTTGTAACTCTACCTGAAAGATAACCAACAAATGAATTATTCAGAGTCAACTTTGTATAATGCTCTTTAAGCGTCCCATTGATATTCTCTGCTGCAAAGCCTAAATCAGGATCTCCAGTCCATACTCTTGTCTTATCCGGAGTAATCATCAGAAAATTATTAGTAAGTGCCTTTGAGGTATTGCGACCACTAACAGCAAAAATTCCTTTGCTATCCTTGGTTGTTCCATCCTTAACAATTATCCTAACAGAATCTTGATAAACTATAAATACAGGCTGTCCTAATCTATCATTAACAACAAATAGTGGATCGGCGGGATTGGTCGAAACACCCTGGATAACCATTCGCGCATTTGGAGACGTTGTACCAATACCAACATTACCAGATGTATTAGCATATAGCACATTAGTTCTATAGGATAAATTTCCACCATTTGCCACACTAAATGTACTGCCATTATCTCCAACCTGAAAGGTTCCATCGGTACGCATAATGCCTGTATTATGGTAAATGTTTTTATTATTGTAGGTTCTGATCCACGTGCCATCGCTCATATACCAACCTCCGCCCCAGGACTCAAAGTATAACCCGGCATTACCTGACACCCTTAACCATCCGCCATTGGCATATATATCACCTACTGTGTGTAATTTATATCCTGGACTTGTGGTTCCAACACCAACATTACCACCATGCTGAACGAAAAGTGCGCTGTTACCAATATTCACACTCCCCGATGCATTCGCAATACTAAATGGCCTAAGGGTATTCCAAGAGCCATACTGATCGCCTGAATTTGTGAGCAACATGTAATAATTCGAACCATCGTTCCGATGAATTAATCCATAATTGCCCGTTATAAAACGAGCCTGATTAGAATTGGTCGAAATTAACTCCCCGTTGCTTCGTAAACTTCCAGCAATATCCATCTTCATACCTGGAGTAGATGTACCCACACCAACATTCCCGTTATTCACATTCATCACTAGACTCCACGCAGCTCCTCCTGCACCATACATCCCCACATAGTTATCGTCTAGCATCCCAACAAAAGCCCTATCGGCAGTATTCGCATTATTCATAAGCCAAAAGCCTGCGGATCCACCACCAGACTGAAACCTCGACCTCCCAACAATATCAACCTTATACGATGGGCTATTTGTTCCTATCCCAATATTTCCTGAACTATTTATCCCTAACCTTACACTCCCGTTGTAAGTTAATGCCAGATTATTTGATACTACTTCGAGGTAACCTTGATATGTTCCATTATTCAAACTTAAGTATGGATTTGTTGATCCATCGAGCCTAAGTTGCCCAGGGGATATGTGTAACTTATTTACTGGGCTAGTAGTTCCAATTCCAACATTCGTTCCATTGTTGAAAAGGACACTGTTGGCAACCCAAGTTGTACCATCGTGCCGAAGTGTTTGACCTGAAGTTCCTTCAACTAGTGGACCTACAGGGCCAACAGGGCCCTGAGGACCTTCAGGACCTTCAGGTGCCTCAAACTCAACCCAGTTCGAAAGATCATCCTTTGGCCTATTTACCGAAGGTCCAACAGGATTCTGACAAATCCACATGGAGTTCACTCCTACTGTGCCAGAGGATTCATCAAACACATAATCGCCCTCTACGTAGACTGAATCTGCACTCCAATTTCCTTCCAACGATAAACCAACCCCTGCAGGTCCTTGAGGACCTTGAGGACCAACTTCTCCCTGAATTCCCTGAACTCCCTGTGGTCCAATCTCGCCCTGTATTCCCTGTGGCCCCTGTAGTCCTGCTTCACCAGCAGGGCCCTGAAGCCCATCTATTGAGACTATCTCCCATGAATCGCCATCCCAGATGTAGGACTTTTTATCTGTTGAATTGTAGTATGCCTGATTGGCTTCCGAAGGAGTAGGCGCAGTATCAAACATTCCCAGCCAAACTATGGATATACCATTTGCTCCTGGAACTCCCTGTGGACCTTGAGGTCCAACATCACCAGTAGCGCCCTGATCTCCCTTAAGTCCATCAACAGAGAGTATCTCCCACGAGTCTCCATCCCAGATGTAAGATTTTTTATCCGTTGAATTGTAGTACGCCTGGTTGATTGCCGAAGGGGTTGGTGCAATATCGAACATACCCAGCCAAACTATAGATATACCATTAGCCCCCGAAATTCCTTGTGGACCTTGAGGTCCAGTTTCTCCTGCCGGACCCGTAAGTCCATCTATGGAAATAATTTCCCACGAATCGCCGTCCCAAATAAATGACTTTTTCTCAGTAGAACTATAGTAAGCTTGATTCTTATGAAGAGAAGATGGAGCAACAACTAGCGTTCCGAGCCATTCTAAGGTAAATCCATCGAGCGCATAGTTGGCGTATGGAACCGTAAGCAACCTTTGACTTCCCATTGCAGTATAAGTGCTGGAGCCGCTTAGCATAACCTCAACCCGAATAAAAATGTCACCGGTGCTCCAGGGTACTCCTTCGAGCGAGGCGATAACATCTGTTCCACTCCCAACAGTCATTGTAAAAAGGCCAAACTCGTTGGTTGTTACCGAATGTGTTTCACCATAATGAACGGTAGTTCCATTCTCGTTTGTCAAACTGATTTTAACCGATGCCTGCTTATTAGCCAGCAACTGTCCGTCGGTGTTCCGTAAAACCCCTTGATAGCTGAAACCAAGAGGTATTTGTGCCATAACTGCAGAACTAATAAGAAATACAAGTAGCAGGTAGATAACTTTTTTCATGGCCTAGCGTTTTTTAAGTTTAAACACAACTATACAAGTTAGGCCTTATTGTGCTAATTGTCAATTATTTTACACTAAAAAACAACAATGCCGAATTATGAAATTCGGCATTGTTTAAGTAGGTGTCCTTACTTAATTAGCAATTTCTTAATCGTCTCCAACTCAGTCTTTAGAATATCTATCTCTTTCAGCTTTGATTCTAACTCTGTGTTTTTTTTCTCAAGCTGCTGAATTTGTTGTTGCTGCTGCTTAATTCCCTCAATTAGAACAACTGACAGTTTATCGTATGCAACTGCTTTATACCCTTTCCCATCAGTGTTTACAAGTTCCGGGAACACTTTTTCAACATCCTGTGCTATAACTCCAATGTGAGTTTTATTATCAAACTTCATTTCAGGAAACTCATCGTCTCGCCAATTGTAGATAACACCAGTAAGCTTAACTATTCTTGATAGAGCATCGCCCATTGGTACAATGTTTTTCTTCCAACGAATATCTGAAGTAGCCCAAGTGCCAGTTGAGTAAGCATTTCCTGCAACATAGAGTTTGTAAGAGCCAGGACTCACCCCCACTCCAACATTCCCATTAAAAATAAGAGTTTCAGAAC
>WBUV01000522.1 GCA_008933525.1 Bacteroidales bacterium
GGTCGATTCTGCATCCAACAACAATCACAGAATTGTTCATTTACAGTATAGAGAAAACCCATTGGAGTTTCCGAACTACGCAACCAATGGTAATAACGACCGATGGATTGCTATACAGAATTATCAGGACGAAAACTGGGAGGATTTAGTGCAACTCTGGAAATATTTCAATAAACACATTGTCCACGTAGTAAATAATATCAATCCAGATAAATTAGATAACGCTTGGATATCCGCACCCAATAAAAGTATCACATTAAAAGAAATGGTGTTAAGTTACTTGGACCATTTAAAACTTCACCTTAAAGAGATTGATGACTTAAACTGTCAAGTGTAAACCCAATCGGCCTTATTCTTCAAACATGCATTGGTATTTGTAGCAAATCTCATATTTATTTACATTTGCAAACCATTAAGAAAACTCATAATATCAATGGAAAATCAGGAACAACCCAAGCACGTTCGTAGGGTACGATATAAAGGCACACACCCAAAGACTTACCACGAAAAGTATAAGGAGTTGAATCCTGACCAGTACGCCGCCGATATTGCCAAAATCAAGGAGCAGGGCAAAACTCCTGCGGGTATGCATCGTTCCATCTGCGTTGATGAGATTATGGAGTTCCTCAACGTAATGCCTGGACAAACAGGAATGGATGCTACTTTGGGTTATGGTGGTCATAGTCTCGAAATACTAAAACGACTTCAACCCGGTGGTCGATTATTTGCAACAGACGTAGACCCTTTTGAACTCCCAAAAACAGAGCAACGACTTAGGTCGTTAGGCTACGGAGAAGACACCCTTTTTATCAGGAAAATGAACTTCTCCGAAATTGATGCCATTGTAGCAGAATCCGGACCATTGGATTTTGTACTGGCCGACCTTGGGGTATCATCAATGCAAATCGACAACCCCGATAGAGGCTTCTCCTTTAAGGTTGAAGGCCCGCTAGACCTAAGACTTAACCCTAAAAATGGAATCCCTGCATCGGAACTTTTAAGCACAGTATCGAAAAAAACGCTTGAGGCAATCCTAATCCTAAACTCCGACGAACCTTACGCTGGACCTATTTCCGAAACTGTTATAAATAGAGTAATGGGCGGTATAAAAATAGAAACCACCACACAACTCAAGGAACTTATCGAGGAGGCTTTGCTCTTTATTCCAAAGCAACAACGTAAGGATGAAACTAAAAAATCGTGCCAGCGAGTTTTTCAAGCGCTCCGCATTGAGGTTAACGATGAGTTTGAAGTGCTCGATAAGTTTTTAGAGAAACTCCCCGATGCGCTTGCATCAGGAGGACGGGTTGCAATACTCTCGTTCCATTCAGGCGAAGACCGTAGAGTTAAAAAATCGTTTCAGCAATTTTTCCGTGAGGGAATTTACAGTGCAATAGCACCAGACCCAATACGACCATCGGCACAGGAATGCAATTCCAACCCACGTGCACGTTCTGCCAAGTTACGTTGGGCAATTAAGGCTTAATTAGACTTTAAAATATTTAATGTAACCATTTTGCGCTATTGCATAATGGTCTGAATTTTATTACCTTAGCCTTTACCTCACTTTATCCGATAAACCATTGTTTATGGACAATCACAAATCAATAAAAACAAGGCTGGGCAAATATATTCCTGCTGTTAATTGGTTATCGAGTTATTCTTTCAATTTTTTGAGTAACGATATTGTTGCAGGGTTAACCCTTGCAGCATATGCCATTCCTGTTTCATTGGCTTACGCGACCTTGGCGGGATTGCCTCCACAGTACGGTGTATACGGATATCTAATTGGAGGACTTTTCTACTCAATGCTTGGAACAGGAAAGCAACTGGCAATTGGGCCAACATCGGCAATATCAATGCTGATTGGCGTTACCCTTTCCAGCCTTTCCAATGGTGATGTTCAGCGATGGGTCGATTTAGCCTCCTTATCGGCAATGCTATTTGCAGGGATGAGTGTTTTGGCATATATTCTAAGGCTAAGTAGTATCATCAACTTTATTAGCGAAACAGTATTGCTGGGATTTAAAG